>NZ_JBHYHC010000021.1:0-99314 GCF_042738955.1 Umezawaea sp. NPDC059074 | reverse complement strand
GTCGGGCGGGACTCTCTTTGGACCGCCTTTTGAGCCCGACAAAGGCCGAAATGAGGGGTCCCCATGTCAAATCGGCCACAGCACGCTGGAAATCGAAGCCGCCGGGGGACCCACGCCTAATCCGGCAGTCACCGACCAGACCACGCTGGAACCGGCGGCAACGGAGACGCCCCAAGCTCAGGACCGAGCAGACCGCCGAGCAGGCACCTTCTTCGCCGGAGCCTTCACCGAAGACTTCGCCGGAGCCTTCACCGGCGCCTCAGCCTTGGCCTTCAACCGCTCCTCTTCCCTCCGAACCTCAGCAGCGGTCGACCTCTCCTGCCTCAACCACGTCGGGTTCTCCGTCTTCAACGCCTCGATCTCCTCGGTCGTCAACGACCCGGTAACCCCACCCCGAGCCAGCCCACCGATCGAGATCCCCAACTTCAACGCGATGACGGGCCGAGGATGCGGCCCATTCCGGCGCAGGTCCCGCAGCCACTCCGGCGGGTCGGCTTGCAGCGCGTTCAGCTCGTCGCGGGAAACCACCCCGTCCTGGAACTCCGCGGGGGTGGCTTCGAGGTACACACCCAGCTTCTTCGCCGCTGTCGCGGGCTTCATCGTCTGGGGGGTCTTCTGCGACTTCATGCCGCCCAGGGTATCGGGCCGTGTCGGCGTCCCCGGTCACGCCCGGTAATCTGCCCTCGTGACCGGCCAGGACGTACCTCCTTCCTTCACGCTCGCGTACGTGCCGGGTGTGACGCCCACCAAGTGGGTGCGGCTCTGGAAGGAGCGGCTGCCGGAGGTGGCGCTCACGCTCCTCCAGGTGCCCGCCGCCGACGCGGCCGCCGCGGTGCGCGACGGGAAGGCCGACGCGGTCCTCTTGCGCCTGCCGTTCGACCGCACGGGTCTGCACGCGATCCCGCTCTACACCGAGACGACGGTCGTCGTGGTCCCCAAGGACCACTCCGCCGCGCTCGCGGAGGAACTGTCCACCGAGGACCTGGTCGACGGCGTGGTCCTGCACCCGTTGGACGACACGCTCGACTGGGACGGTCCTCCCGGTCAGCCCGCGTTCCACCGTCCCGCCACGACGGCCGACGCCGTGGAGCTCGTGGCGGCGGGCGTGGGACTGCTGGTCGTCCCGCAGTCCCTCGCCCGCCTGCACCACCGCCGCGACCTCACCTACCGGCCGTTCCCGGACGCCCCGGAGTCGCGGGTGGCGCTCTCGTGGGTCGAGGACGAGACCACCGACCTCGTCGAGCAGCTCATCGGCATCATCCGCGGCCGCACCGTGAACAGCACCCGCGGTCCCGCGCCCACGCCCAAGCAGGAGCCCAAGCCGGACAAGCGGAAGACCCCGCAGGCCAAGCCGCCACGGCGGGGCGCGCCCTCGGGCGGCAAGCGCGGCAAGCCCGGCAAGCCGCGCCGCAAGTAGCTACCCGAAGTCGACCCGCATCACCACCCGGCGCACGGTCGGGTGCGTGACCTCCCGGAACCCGGCCTCCTCGAACACCTGCCGCGCCCCCACGTGCAGCTCGCCCCAGGTGATCTCCTTGCCGGGCTGGGTGATCATCGAGTACGCCTCCAATGCCCGTGCTCCGCGCGTGCGGGCGAAGTCGACGGCCGCGCGGGCCAGCGGGTAGGTGAGCCCGCGTCCCCGGTGGCTCTTGCGGACCACGAAGCACGTCACCGCCCACACCCCGTCGTCGTCCTTGTCCTCGTCCCGGCCCTTCCACGGGACGCGGGACGTGCGCAGCTTCGGGTACGCCGTCCGCGGTTCCACCGCGACCCAGCCCACCGGCTCGCCGTCGAGGTACGCCACCAGCCCGCTGGTGGACGGGGCGTCCGGCTCGTCGCACGCGGTCTGCTCCTGGAGCATCGCCGTCCGCTCCTCCTGGGTGGAGTCGCGCCACAGCCAGCCGAGGACCTTGAACCGCTGGCACTGGCAGCGGCCCGCGTAGTCGGTCGTGCCGAACACCGCGGCGAGGTCCGCCGCGGACGCCTCGTTGGCGGGCACGACGGTGACCTCCTCGGGGGCCGTCACGAGCGCGGCGGGTCGTTGCCCACCAGCCCGTCGAACGCCTCCCGCAGCAGGTCGGCGTGCCCGGTGTGGCGGAGGTACTCCTCGATCAAGTCGACCAGGACCCGCCGGAGGTTGAGGTGCTCCCCGGTCGGGAGGGCGTACCGCGACGGCCGGTCGAGCCCGCCGTCCGCGAGCGCCGCCGCCCACGCCGCGCGGGACCGCTCCACCGAGCGTTCCCACAGGTCGTAGAGCTGCGCGGGCGTGTCGGAGTCGGCCGAGCGCCAGTCCCACGTGGGGTCGGCGACGAAGTCGACCCCGTCCCACGGCGGCCCCATCGGCTCTCCGCTCAGGTCTCGGGCGATGTAAAACGCCTCCAGCATCGAGAGGTGCTTGAGCAGCCCGCCCAGCGTCATCTCCGACGGCGGGTGGCGCCTGGTCAGGCCCTCCGCGTCGAGCCCGCCGGTCTTCCAGGCGAACTGGCCGCGCGCCCGTTCGAGCGCGAACAGCAGCATCTCGGTCTCGTCCGCCGTGGGCGGCGGTTCTTCGATCGTGGTGTCCACGGGAGCCAAGGTAACCTCCATTCCGGACAGTCCACTTCCGGATCGCGGGGCGTGATGACGACCGAGACGAGCCCCACCGCACGGGCGCTGCTCGCGCTCGAACTCCTCCAGGCCAGTCCGGGCATCACCGCGGACCGGCTGGCCGACAAGCTCGGCGTCACCGAGCGCGCGGCTCGGCGCTACGTTGGGATTCTCCGCGAGGCGGGCATCCCCGTCGACTCGACACGGGGTCCGCACGGCGGCTACCGCCTCGGTCGCGGCCTGCGGCTACCGCCGCTGGTGTTCAGCGGGGCCGAGGCGTTGGGCCTGGTCATGGCCGTGCTGGACGGCCACCACGAGGCGAGCGACCCCACCGACCCGGTCGGCAGCGCGCTGGGCAAGCTCATCCGCGCGCTGCCGGAGTCGGTGGCCGCGCAGGCCGAGGCCGTCCGCCGGGCGACCGCACCGGCGCCCGACCGGTCCGCCGCCCGGCCCGACCCCGAGACCGCGAGCACACTGGTGCGGGCGTGCACCGAGCACCGGCGCGTGCGGATCGGGTACCGGTCCGAGGCCGGGTCGGAGTGGAGCCCGGAGGTCGACCCGTGGGCGGTCGTCGTGCGCCACGGCCGCTGGTACCTGCTGTGCCGGTCCGTGGCGAAGGACGCCGTGCGGGCGTACCGGATCGACCGCGTCCGCACTGTCGAGGTCCTCGACGACACCGTCGCCCCGCCCGCCGACCTCGACCCGGTGGCCCTGCTGGAGGAGCACCTGGGCACCGGCTGGGAGTACGAGGTGGAGGTGGTCGTCGACGCCCCGGTCGACCTGCTGGAGCGCTGCCTCTCCCGCACGCTGGGCAAGCTGACCGCCGTGGACGCCGGGACCACCCGCCTGGTCGGCAGCACCAGCAACCCGGCCTGGTACGCCGAGCAGCTCGCGACGATCCCGGCGTCCTACCGGATCGTCGCCTGCCCGGAACTGCAGGAGGCCGCGCGCAGAGTGGGGTCGCGGCTGCTGGCCGCGGCCGAACACCCCTTCCCCTAGCGGCGGCGCTGGGCGAGGCTGGCGGACATGACCTTCGACATCGCCGCCGTCCGGTCCCGGTTCCCCGCGCTCGCCGACGGGTACGCCTACCTCGACGGAGCCGCGGGCACCCAGGTGCCGACCTGCGTCATCGACGCCATCGCCTCCGCCTACCGGCTGGGGATCGGCAACGTGGGCGGACCGTTCCCCGCGAGCGCGAGGTCGATGACGATCCTCGCCGACGCCCGGCAGGCCGTGGCGGACCTCGTGGGCGGTGAGGCGTCCGGGGTCGTGTTCGGGCCGAACAGCACGACGTTGATCTACCGCTTCGCCCACGCCCTGTCGGCGACCTGGCGGGAGGGCGACGAGGTCGTGGTGTCGCGCCTCGACCACGACGCCAACGTCCGCCCGTGGGTGCAGGCGGCCGAGCGCGCCGGAGCAGTGGTCCGCTGGGCGGAGGTGGACGTCGACACCGGCGAACTGCCCGTGGACCAGTACGACGCCCTGCTCACCGACCGGACCCGCCTGGTGGCCGTCACGGCGGCCAGCAACATCCTCGGCACCCGGCCGGACGTCGCCGCGATCACCGCGAAGGCGCACGCCGCGGGCGCGCTGACGTTCGTCGACGGCGTCCACTCCACCCCGCACGACCTGCCCGACGT
The DNA here is from genome assembly GCF_042738955.1 of Umezawaea sp. NPDC059074. Classification (NCBI taxonomy): domain Bacteria; kingdom Bacillati; phylum Actinomycetota; class Actinomycetes; order Pseudonocardiales; family Pseudonocardiaceae; genus Umezawaea; species Umezawaea sp. NPDC059074. The sequence goes on along the minus strand of NZ_JBHYHC010000021.1, from coordinate 95,088 downwards.
GCGGGCGCTCGGCGCGGACTTCTTCGTGACCAGCGCGTACAAGTGGGCGGGCCCGCACCTCGGCGCGCTGGTCGCCGACCCGGCCCTGCTGGAGACCCTCCACCCGGAGAAGCTGCTGCCCTCGCCCGACCGGGTGCCGGAGCGCTTCGAGACGGGCACCTCCCCGTTCGCCGACCTGGCAGGCGTCACGGCCGCCGTGGAACACCTGGCGGGCCTCGCCCTGCCGCTCCCGTCCCTGTCCCGCCGGGACCGGCTGCGGGTGTCGATGGAGGCGGTCGGAGCACACGAGCAGGCGTTGTTCGAGGTCCTGCTCGGGGGTCTCGGCGGCCTGCCCGACGTCACCCTCCACGGCAAGCCCGCCCGGAGGACCGCCATCGCGTACTTCCGCGTCGCGGGCCACAGCCCCGCCGCGGTCGCCGAACACCTGGCGATGAACGGGGTCAACGTGTGGCACGGCCACAGCTACGCGTGGGAGCTGACCGGCGCACTCGGCATCCGCGACACCGGCGGCGCGGTCCGAGCCGGCCTGGCGCACTACAACGACCGCGAGGACGTGGACCGCTTCCTGGCGGCGGTGGCCGACCTGACGGGGTGACCCGCTAGACGCGCAGCGCCGACGCCAGTTCGCGGCGCGAGGTGATGCCGAGCTTGGTGAAGACCTTGCGCAGGTGCCATTCGACGGTGCGGGGGCTGAGGAAGAGGGTCGCGCCGATCTCGGGGTTGGTGCGGCCTGCTGCGGCGAGGCGGACGATTTGGGTTTCCTGGGCGGTGAGGGTGGTGGTCGGGTCGGTGGTGCGGTTGCGGACGGTTTCGCCGGTGGCGGCCAGTTCTCGGCTCGCGCGGTCGGCGAAGGCCTCCGCGCCCATGGCCGTGAACGAGTCGTGTGCGGTGCGGAGGTGGGTGCGGGCGTCGCCTCGGCGGTTTTCGCGGCGGAGCCACTCGCCGTAGAGCAGGTGGGCGCGGGCCAAGGGGACGGCGAGGTGGTCGCCGGTCAGGCGGTCGAGCGCCTCGCGGTACTGAGCCTCGGCCTGGTCGGGTGGTCCCGCTAGGGCGTCGGCCGTGGCCTGGACGCCGAGGGCCCAGTCGGTGCCCGCGGCCGTGGTGCGGTCGGCCAGGCGTGACCGTGCGTCGGCCGCCTGGTCGGTGTCGCCGGTGCGGGTGGCGGCCTCGACCAGTTCCGCGAGGGCCCCACCGTGCTCGGCGGACCGACGGGCGGCGCGCAGTGCGGTCGGGTAGTCGCCGAGACCGTTGTGCAGCACGGCTTCGGCGTAGCCCGCGTGACCGAGCAGGCTGCCCTCCTCGTGCGTCGGGGAGTCGGTCGGACGGCCACGGTAGGCGGCCAGTGCGCCGGACTGGGTCACCGGCACGCCCGTGGCGCGGGCGAACGCGGCGGCCTCGTCGAGCAGGGCGGCCGCGTCGGTGAACCTGCCCGCGACCACCAGCGCTTCGGCGCGGTGGACCAGCGCGGTCGGCAGCAGCGACAGGGTGCCGGTGGCTCGGGCGTCCTCGACCGCCCGCTCGGTGAGCCGGTGCCACGCGGCGGCGTCCCACACCGCGTGCGCCACGGGCGCGGTCAACCACAGGAACCGGGGGTCGGCGTTGGCCAATGCGGTGCGGAGCAGGGGGACGGCGGTCGGGTAGCCGTCCAGGGCCCAGGTCATGAGGGCGGTCAGGAGCAGCCCGGCTGGCTCGTCGCCCGCGGGGACATCGCGGGCGGCTTCGACGGCTTCGCGGAGGTCGTCCGCCCGCACGGCCGCGCCGAGGGCCGACAGGTACGTCTCCCGTGCGGCGGCGACGTCCAGGTCCTCCAGCCTGCTGGGCGGCGGCCAGGAGGGGTGGTCCGGCCGCGTGGAGGGAGAACGCGATCTGGGCGCGCAGCCGTTCCACGTCCGCCTTCCGGACCGGGTCCAGCGGGCCGAGTTCGGCGGCCGTCAGCAGCTCGGACGCCTCGGCGAGGCCGCCCGCGTCGAACTGGGCCCGCGCGGCGGCCAGGGCGCGGGCGGCGCGTGTCTTCGGGTCCGACGTCAGTTCGGCGGCGCGTTCCAGGAAGGCGGCGGCCGCGATCCGGCCACCACGGGCGAGCGCGCGGCCCGCCGAGTCCTCCAACTCCCCGGCGACGTCCTCGTCCGGGCCGGTGGCGGCGTGCGCGCGGTGCCAGGCGCGGCGGTCGGGGTCCTGCTCCGGGTCGGTGACCTCGGCGAGGGCGCGGTGCACGGCCCGCAGGTCCGCGACGTCGGCTGACCGGCGGGCTGCGGAGCGCACGAGGGGGTGGCGGAACCGGACCAGGGCGCCGAACTCGACCAGTCCCGCGGCCTCGATCCGTCCGGCGGCGTCCGGTCCGACGTCCAGCGACTCGACCGCGCGCCACAGCAGCGCCACGTCGCCGACCGGTTCGACGGCGGCGGCGAGCAGCAGCCTGCGGGCGTCGGCGGGCAGCGCGGCGATCCGCCGCTGGAACCCGGCCTCCAGCCGGTTCGCCAGGGGCGCGGAGCCGGGGGTGCCGAAGCCGAACGCCAGTTCCGCGGGCGTGAGGCCGTGCGGGAGTTCGAGCAGCGCGAGGGGGTTGCCGCGGGTCTCGGCGACGATGCGGTCGCGCACGCGGTCGTCGACCGGTCCGGGCAGCACGGAGTCGAGCAGCGCCCGCGCGTCCGCCGCGGGCAGGCCTTCCACGCGCAGGTCCGGCAGGCCGGTGAGGATCCGCTCGTCGCCGGGGCTGCGCGCGGCGCACACCAGCGCGACCGCCTCGGCGTCCAGCCTGCGGGCCACGAACGTCAGGACCACCTCGGACATCCGGTCCAACCACTGCACGTCGTCCACGACGCAGACCAGCGGCTGGTCGGTCGCGGCCTCGGCGAGCAGGCCGAGCACCGCGAGGCCGACCAGCAGCGATCCCGGCGCCTCGCCGACGCCGAGCCCGAACGCGGTGGCGAGCGCGTCCCGCTGCGGGCGGGGCAGCGCGTCCAGGTGGTCCAGCAGCGGCGCGCAGAGCTGTTGCAGCGCGGAGTAGGCGATCTCGGACTCGGCCTCGGCACCCGCCGCGCGGGTCACCCGGCCGCGGGCGGTGGCCACCAAGTGGTCCAGCAGCGCAGTCTTGCCCGCGCCCGCCTCGCCTCGCAGCACCAGCACCCGGCTGCGGCCGTCGCGCACGTCGCGCAGCACGCCGTCGAGCACGTCCCGCTCGCGGCGCCTGCCCCGCAGCACCGGTCCACCGTTGTCGCTCCGCACGTCGTCCTCCCCGGCGGAGGCTACTCGAACGGGGGATCTTCGCCGGGCCGGGGAGAACGACGTCAGGAGGTGAGGCCCGCCTGCCGGGCCATGTGCGCGGCGTACCACGCGGGCCAGTCCGCGTCCTCGTGGCCGAGCTCCTTCTCGTGCTCGCCGTGGGCCGCGGCGGCGTCGCGCAGCGCCTGTTCGAGTTCCGCGACCGAGCCGTAGACGACGTGGCTGATCCGCCCCGGCCGCCGCTCGGTGACCTCTTGAACGACGAAGCCGTTGCCGTCGGGGTCCTCGAACGACAGGAACGAGCCGTAGGACTGCCGGTCCGGGTGCGGTCCGGCGATCCGGTCCTGAACGCCCGCGTGGTGGAACACGCCGCCCGCGTCGTGGAAGACGTCGCTGACCTTGACGCCCTTCGCGAGCAGCTCGGCGTGGGCCGCGACGATGTCGTCGACGACGAAGTGCACGCCCTGCGCCGAGCCGGGCGCGGCGTCGGTGACCCGGTCGCCGATGATGATCGACGCCGCCGAGCCCGGAGGCGTGAAGTGCACGACCCGGAACCCGTCCGGACCCGTGTAGTCGACGTCCTCCCGGAAGCCGATCCCGCCGTAGAACTCCTTGGCCCGGTCGACGTCCGCGACCGGCAGAACGATGATCTCGACCTTGAACTCCACCATCTCAGCTCCTCGTGTTCGACGCCCTTCGGCGTCTGCTTCGAGGATGGCCCCGTGGAGTGCCGGTCGCCCCAGGATCCGACCCTGGCGGGCACACGGGTGCGCCCGCCAGGGCACCGGTCAGGCGATGCCCGCGGGCACGGCCCGGTCCCACACGCGGTGCTTGCCGACCGCCGTGAGCAGCTCGGTGAAGTACGGCTTGACCGCGGTGTCGCCGAGCACGACGCCCGGCGCGCCGGTGTCGATCCCCGCGGCCTCCAGCACCGCGGCCCCGTCGCCCCACGCGCCCAGCACCTTGCAGTGCCGGAACACCTCCTGGAGCAGCACGGTCAGCCGCGGGTCGGACCCGGTCACGCCCGCGGCGACCACCACGGCGTCGTACTCGATCGACCGGGTCGCCAGGAACGTCCGCTCGACGACCTCCTTCGCCCGCCCCTTCGCGACCTCCCCGCCGATCTGGGCGATGACGTGCAGCACCGCGCCACGGGCCTCGACGGCCTTGCGGAGCTTGCCGATCCCGGCGACGTCCGCGCCCGGCCCGGCGACGACCCCGACGACCCGGCCCGCGATGGGACCGGACTCCGTCGACACCTGGGACAGCGCGGGCGACGGCACCACGCCGCGCGCCGGGTCGCCGTCCGGGACCGGCAGCCCGAGGCCCGCCGCGACCCGCGCGCACAGCTCGGCGTCGACGTTGGCGAGCACGCCGAGGACGCGTTCGCGGATCGGCTTCTCGTAGACCTTGGACAGCTCGAACGTGTACGCCTCGACGATGTGCGCCTGCTCGACCTGGCTCATGCTGCGCCAGAACAGCGTCGCCTGGGAGTAGTGGTCGTCGAACGACACGGGGTTCGCCCGCACCTTCGGCCCGGAGACCTCGCGGGGGACGTGGACGTACGCGCCCTCGGTCGCGATCTCCGGCTGGTCGCCGTCGACGCTGTTGGGCTTGTAGGCGGCCGTGCCCTGGTGGATCGCGGTCTGGTGCATCCCGTCGCGCAGGTTGTCGTTCACGGCCGCGTGCGGGCAGTTGATCGGCAGCTGGGCGAAGTTCGGGCCGCCGAGGCGGGTGAGCTGGGTGTCGAGGTAGGAGAACATCCGCGCCTGCATGAGCGGGTCGTTGGTGATCTCGATGCCGGGCACTAGGTGGCCGGTGTGGAAGGCGACCTGCTCGGTCTCGGCGAAGTAGTTGGTGGGGTTGCGGTCCAGCGTCAGCTTCCCGACCAGCACGACCTCGGCCAGTTCCTCGGGCACGAGCTTGGTCGGGTCGAGCAGGTCGATGCCCTCGAACGTCTCGTCCTCGCTGTCCGGCAGCACTTGGAGCCCCAGCTCGAACTCCAGCGGCGCTCCCGCCTCGATGCCGTCGGCCATGTCCCGCCGGTGGAAGTCCGGGTCCGCGCCCGCCGCGATCTGCGCCTCCTCCCACACCAGCGAGTGCACGCCCGCGACCGGCTTCCAGTGGAACTTCACCAGCGAGGTCTCCCCCGCCGCGTTGACCAGCCGGAACGTGTGGACGCCGAAGCCCTCCATGGTCCGGTACGAGCGCGGGATGCCGCGGTCCGACATCGCCCAGATGACGTGGTGGGTCGCCTCGGTGTGCAGCGAGACGAAGTCCCAGAACGTGTCGTGCGCGGACTGCGCCTGCGGGATCTCCCGGTCCGGCTGCGGCTTGCCCGCGTGGATGACGTCGGGGAACTTGATGCCGTCCTGGATGAAGAACACCGGCATGTTGTTGCCGACGAGGTCGAAGTTCCCCTCCTCGGTGTAGAACTTCACCGCGAACCCGCGCACGTCGCGGACCGTGTCCGCCGAGCCGCGCGAACCCAGGACCGTGGAGAACCTGGTGAAGACCGGCGTCTCGCGGCCCTTGGCCAGGAAACCCGCCTTGGTGACGGACTCGGCGTTGCCGTAGGCGCGGAACGTGCCGTGGGCCGCTGCGCCGCGGGCGTGGACCACCCGTTCGGGGATGCGCTCGTGGTCGAAGTGGGTGATCTTCTCGCGGAGGTGGAAGTCCTCCAGCAGCGTCGGACCGCGCGGGCCCGCCTTGAGGGAGTGGTCGGTGTCGGACAGGCGGACGCCCTGCGAGGTGGTCAGGTAGCGGCCCGACCGGGCCCGCGGGTCCCCGGCCGCCTCCGGCTTGCCCGTGGGGGTCGTGGGCTTGGGGGCGGCCTGGTCGCGCTGGCGCTTCGGGGGCATCCGGGGGTCTCCTTCGGCTTCGGCTACCGCAGCCGGGTACCCGGATCCGTGGGGCCCAAGCGAGAACAACCCCATCGTGGTCGTTCGTCGCATGTGGACGCTCTCGGCTCAGGTGCCGCAGAAGGTCTGGTAGGCCGCGCCGAAGTCCTCCGGGGCGGGGGCCGCGTAGCGGTCGTGGCCGGGGAGTTCGGTGTACGGCGAGGTGACTGCCTTGAGGAGGGCGTGGAGCGGGGTGAGGTCGCCGTCGGTGGCCGCGGCGAGGGCTTCCTCGACCAGGTGGTTGCGGGGGACGTAGACGGGGTTCACGCGGTCCATGGCGTCCGGGTCCGGGTGTTCGGCCCGCCAGCGGGTGATCCAGGTGTCGATGGAGGCCAGGTCGAGGAACTGGGAGCGGGCCGGTTCGGGGTTGCCCCGTGCCGCTGTGGCCAGGTGGCGGTAGAAGGAGGTGTGGTCGACGTGGTTGTCCCTGAGGAGGGTCAGGAGGTCGTCGACGAGGGTGTCGGGGGTGGTGTTGAGGCCCAGTTTCGCGGTCATTCCGGAGGTCCAGGCTTCTTCGTAGCGGGGTTTGAAGGTGCTCAGGACGTCGAGGGCTTTCGCGACGGCCCGGTCCTCGTTGTCGTCGAAGAGCGGGAGGAGGGCCTCGGCGAGGCGGGCGAGGTTCCACTGGGCGATGCCAGGCTGGTTGCCGTAGGCGTAGCGGCCCGCGTGGTCGATGGAGCTGTAGACGGTGGTGGGGTCGTAGGCGTCGAGGAAGGCGCAGGGGCCGTAGTCGATGGTTTCGCCGGAGATGGTCATGTTGTCGGTGTTCATGACGCCGTGGATGAAGCCCACGAGCATCCACTGGGAGATCAGGGTCGCCTGGGCGGCTACGACGGAGTCGAAGAGGGCGAGGTACGGGTTTTCGGCGGTGGTCGCCTCGGGGTGGTGGCGGGCGATGGCGTGGTCGGCGAGTCTGCGGAGGAGGTCCGGGTCGTTGGTGGCTCGGGCGAACTGGAAGCTGCCCACGCGGAGGTGGCTGCTGGCCGTTCTGGCGAGGATGGCGCCGGGGAGGGTGGTTTCGCGGTGGACGGGGCGGCCGGTGGTCGTCACGGCGAGGGAACGGGTGGTGGGGATGCCCAGGGCGTGCATCGCTTCGCTGAGGAGGTACTCGCGGAGCATCGGGCCCAGGGCCGCGTAGCCGTCGCCGCCTCGGGAGAAGGGGGTGCGGCCGGAGCCCTTGAGGTGGAGGTCTTGGAGGCGGCCGTTGTGGTCGGTGAGTTCGCCCAGGAGGAGGGCTCGGCCGTCGCCGAGCCGTGGGGAGTAGTTGCCGAACTGGTGGCCTGCGTAGGCCTGGGCTACTGGGGTGGCAGCTTCGGGGAGGTGGGTGCCGGTGAGGAGGGCCAGGCCTTCCGGGGTGTCCAGGGGTGGGAGGCCGAGGGAGGTGGCCAGTGCGGTGTTGAGGAGGAGCAGGGTGGGGGTGGGGGTGTCCGCTGCCTGCCACGGGAGGGCCATCTCCGGGAGAGCTTGGGCGAAGTGGGTGCTCAGGGTGACGGTGTGGGGCGGCGCGGTGCTCACCCTTGTCACGGTACGGGGTTGGGCTTGGGTGGGGGTTTCAGCGGCTGCGGGTTTCGGCGTGGTTAGCGGCTGCCGGTTCCGGCGTGGGTCTCTCGGCGGCTGCGATTTCCAGCGTGCTGTGGCCGATTTGACATGGGGACCCCTCATTTCGGCCTTTGTCGGGCTCAAAAGGCGGTCCAAAGAGAGTCCCGCCCGACCACAATTTTAAGGCCGAAATCCCCATGTCAAATCGGCCACGTTCCGTGGCCTGCGCCTGCCAGTCCCAGCGTGGTTGTCAGGTGGCTGCCAGTCCCAGCGTGGTTATTGGTCGGCGCTGTGCCGGGGTGGTGGGCCACTGCGTTGCCCCGGCGCATGCTTGTGGTCACCAATCAGTCCTGTGCTGTGCCTGTTTTGGCGTTGGCTTGGTGGTGCCCTGGAAGGTTCTGCGGTAGGTGTCTGGGGCTACGCCTACCGTTTGGTTGAAGTGTCTGCGCAGTGTTGCCGCCATGCCCATGCCGGTGCGTTCGGCGATGGTGTCGATGCTGGCGTCTGTTGTTTCCAGCATTTCCTGGGCTGCGTGCACTCGTTGGTTGTGCAGCCAGCGCAGGGGTGTTGTTCCTGTTGTGGCGATGAAGTGCCTTGCCAGTGTTCTGGTGCTCATGTTGAGGCGTTCCGCCAAGTCCTTGACCGTCAGGGGTTCGTGGAGGTGTTTTGTGGCCCACTGCATCAGGTCTTGGAGGTGGTGGCCGTTCGGTGGGGCTGGTGCGGTGATGAATTGGGCCTGGCCGCCTGCGCGGTGTGGGGGGACCACGAGTCTGCGGGCGAGGGTGTTCGCGGCTGTTGCGCCGTAGTCGGTGCGGACCACGTGGAGGCAGAGGTCCATGCAGGCCGCTTTGCCCGCTGACGTGAGGATGGGGTTGTCGTCGACGTAGAGGACGTCCGCGTCCACGTCGACTCTGGGGTAGCGCTGGGCCAGCAGGTCCGCGTGGGCCCAGTGGGTGGTGACGCGTTTTCCGTCCACCAGGCCTGCTGCCGCCAGGACGAAGACGCCGGTGCAGAGGGAGACGATCCTTGCGCCGTTGGTGTGGGCGGTGCGGAGGGCCTCGACCACGTCTTCCGGTGGTGGGTCGTCGACGTCGTGGTAGGCCGGGACGACGATCGTGTGTGCGGTGAGGATCGGGGTGAAGGTGGGGTCGCTCTTCATGCGGGCCATGTCGCCGACCGCTGGTGCGCCGGGGCCCGCGATCGTGAAGTCGTACCAGGGGTCGGCGATGTCGCTGCGGTCCACGCCGAACACCTCGATGGCCGTCGCCGCCTCGAACAGCATCGCGCCCTCGTAGAGGGCCAGCACCACGGATGGCATGTCCGAAAGTGTACGGATGTTGTCGGATCGGACACTCGTCGTCGATCGTCGTGGGCGTGATGCTCGTTGGGTGAGCAATCGGAGCACCACAATCGCCGTTTTCGGTGCCTACGGGCACACGGCTCGGTTCGTCGTCAGGAGTTTGCGCGAGGTGGGGTTGAAGGTCGTCGAGGTCGGGCGGGATCGTGGTCGGCTGCCTGCCGCCGGGGTGGTGGCGGTGGTCGACGATCCGGTGTCGTTGGACCGGGCCTTTGACGGGGTCGGGGCGGTGGTCAACTGTGCCGGGCCGTTCCTCGACACGGCTGGGCCTGTGGTGGAGGCGGCGCTTCGCGCTGGGGCGCACTACGTCGACATCGCCGCCGAGCAGGGCGTGACGATGGAGCTGTTGGGGCGCTACGACGCGCCCGCCCGGCAGGCGGGGGTGGCCGTGGTGCCGTCCGCCGCGTTCTACGGCGGGCTCGGGGATCTGCTCGTCACGGCCGCTCTGGGTGACTGGACGTCCGTGGACGACGTTCGGATCGCCATCGCGCTCTCCAGTTGGCTGCCCACCGAGGGCACCCGGCGCACCATCGCCCGCAACACCGGGAGGCACGTCGTCTTCACCGACAACGAGTTCGTCCCCGCCCCGAGCGTTCCCGGCACGGTCCTGTGGCGGTTTCCCCATCGGGCGGGCGAGCAGCGGCTCACCGAGTTGTCCACGTCCGACCAGGTGACCATCGCCCACCACGTGCGGACTCCGCGCGTCAGCGTGCACGTGAACGCCGAGCCGCTCGCCGACCTGCGCGACCCCGCGTCGCCGCCGCCTCCACCCGTGGACGACCTCGGGCGGTCCGCGCAGACGTTCCACGTCGACGCGGTCGTCAGCCGGGACGGGGTGCACCGGCGGGCGAGTGCGTCGGGGCAGGACATCTACGCGGTCAGCGGGCCGCTCGCGGCGGGTGTCGTGGCGCGGCTGCTGGACGACCGGCCCTCCCCCACCGGGGCGGTGACGGCCGGGCGGTTGCTGGACGGGGGTGGGTTCCTGCGGTCGCTCGATCCGGCGCACCTGGCGTTCTCGGTCGGGTGAAGTCCTTGCGGGGCAACGAATAGACTGCCCTCGTGGACGACTCCTCGCTTTTCGCCCTGCTCGCCCGGCGTGGACCGGTGCCGTATCCGGGAACGTGGCTCGGCGTGCCGTTCGCCGATCTCCGGTTCGCGGATCGCTTGGGGGCGGAGGTCGCCCGTGACGAGGGGCTCAGCTCGATCGTGGTGGACCGGGTCGACGGGCGGGTGTGGTTGGTGCCGGCGGACGGAGGGGTTCCGCTGCTCGTCAACTCCGACGTCGAGTCGCTGGTGGCCTGCTCGGTGGTCTACGGGCGGGCCTCCGACGAGGTGGAGGAGGCCGACGAGCCCGAGGAGGAGCCGGACGACGAGATGGCCGCCGGGGACGCGTTCGCCGAGGCGCTCGTGGTGGAGTTCCGGGGCATCGACGCGGTCGCGGTGGACGGGGAGAACGCGTTCTGGTCGGTCGCGGCCGAGGAGCTCGGGTACGCGTATCCCGGTTGACCGGGTCTCACCAGCGGTGAGAGCGGCCTTCCGTCCAGATGTTGCCGAGCATGCCCTGCCACATCTCGGTGGAGGTGCCGATCGCCCAGTTCGTCGGGGCCCAGATGCGGGCCGACAGCTCGGCGTCGGACAGCTTGCCGCCGAGCACCTGGAAGAACGACACCACGAAGCGGAACAGGAAGCCCGCGATGCCGAGCACCAGCAGCAGCGCGGTGATGAAGAGGCACAGCGCACTGCCGATGATCGTGCCCACCGTTCGCACCACGAGGACCACGTGGTCACCTCCCTGACGCACTCGACCAGCTGATCGATCAACCGCCGCCTTCCGTTACCGGGCATCGTGTTCCCGAAGCGCGCTGACGCCCATTCGGCTGATCCTTCCCTTGCGCGCCAACGCATCCGGCCCAACTCCCGGCCAAACCACCGATGATCGGGTCACCACGACCTAGCGTCTGGCACGTCGGGAGCGAGCCGGGGAGGGCGTGTGGGAGCAAGAGCGTTGGCCGTGGTGGCCGGGCTGGTCGCCGGGGTGGTCGTGGGGGTCGCGCCACCGGCGGTGGCGGACGTGGTCGGCGCGGGTGGGCCGGACGTGGTCGACGGCAGCTACGTCGTGGTGCTGAAGGGGCAGGGGAAGTCCGCGTCGGCGTTGGCGGGCAAGTACTCCGGGACGGTCGGGCGGACGTTCAGCCACGTGTTCAGCGGGTTCTCGGTGCGGATGGACGCGCGGTCGGCACGACGGCTCGCCGCCGACCCGGCGGTGGCCTACGTGCAGCAGAACCGGCGGGTCAAGGCGTCCGGCGAGCAGCACTACCCGTGGTCGTGGGGGCTGGACCGGATCGACCAGCGCGGGCCGGACGGGGACGACTACTACCGCTGGTCCACGACGGCCGCGAACGTGACGGCGTACGTGGTCGACACCGGGATCCGCACCACGCACGAGGACTTCGGCGGTCGAGCGGTGTGGGGCACGAACACCACCGGCGACGGGCGGAACGAGGACTGCAACGGGCACGGGTCGCACGTCGCCGGGACGATCGGCGGCACCGAGTTCGGCGTGGCCAAGGGCGTGCGGCTGGTCGCGGTGAAGGTGCTCGACTGCGAGGGCAACGGCACCAGCGAGGGGGTCGCGGCGGGGCTGGACTGGGTGGTGGCCAACCACGTGTCCGGGCCCGCGGTGGCCAACATGAGCCTGGGCGGCGACGCGCCGGACCAGGTGATCGAGGACGCGACCCGGCGGGCCATCGCCGACGGGGTCGTCACGTCCGTGGCGGCGGGCAACGACAACGGCGACGCGTGCCTGCACTCCCCCGCCCGCACGCCGGAGGCGATCACGGTCGCGTCCGTCAGCGAGTTCTCCGACGACCGGTCGTCGTTCTCCAACTACGGCTCGTGCGTCGACCTGTTCGCGCCCGGCGACTACATCTGGTCGGCGGGAGCGGACAGCGACACCGACTTCGCCCTGCTGAGCGGGACGTCCATGGCCACGCCGCACGTGTCCGGCGCGGCGGCGCTGCTGCTGGCCGCCGACCCCGGCGTCACGCCCGCGCAGGTCGCGGCGGCGCTGGTCGCCGACTCGACGAAGAACGCGGTGAACGACGCGCAGGGCTCGCCGAACCGGCTGCTGATGGTCAACACCGGCTACCGCGCGGGCTACCCGTACGTGACCGATCCCGGTGTGCGCGCGGGTCGGACCGGGGTCGCGATGAGCATCCCGCTGTCCGTCTCGGGCGGCACGGCCCCGTACACGTGGACGTCGACCGCGCTGCCCGCCGGCCTGGCGCTCAACGCGGCCACGGGCGTGATCTCCGGGACGCCGACGGCCACCGTGGTCAACTCGCCGGTGACCGTGACGGCGAAGGACAAGAACCTGAAGACCGGGTCGGTGACGTTCCGGATCTTCACCACGCCGCCGACGTGGACGTGCGCGACCGGGGGCCAGAAGTTCCTGAACCCCGGCTTCGAGAGCGGGCGGGACGTGCCGGGCTGGCGGCCCAGCCGGACGCTGCTGGTCACGCAGACCACCGGCGTCAGCGCGCCGCGCACGGGGACGTGGGCGGCGTCGTTCTCGGGCATCGGGTTGCCGTTCGGGGACGAGCTGTCCCAGGAGGTCGCGATTCCGGCCGAGTGCCCGTACTCGACGCTGTCGTTCTACCTCAAGATCCGCACCGAGGAGCCGACCACGGCGGGCGCGGTCGACCTGTTCGAGGTGAGGGCGGGCAACGACCGGCTGGGCGGGGCGTCCAACCTGGACGCCAAGCCGGGGTACGTGCTGAAGACCTACGACGTCGGCGCGTACGCGGGCAAGACCGTGAAGTTCCGGTTCCTGGGCGACGAGGACCAGGGCGAGGCGACGGAGTGGCTCGTCGACGACACGGCGTTGACCGCCAAGTAGCCCGGACGGGCCGTGGCGGTCGGTCGTGAAGACCGCCACGGCCACCCGCGCTACGCGGAGTAGATCTCGGCGGGACCGCCGCCACTGCCCCGGTCGTCCAGGACCAGCGGCGCGCGACCGTTGACCGAGTACCGGATGTGGGTGATCTGCGGGGTGTGCACGACCCTGGTGGGGGTCAGCTCGATCGCCTCCTTGTCGGGGAGCGTCAGGTCGTCGGACAGCAGCCGCAGGCCGCTGCCCAGCACGACCGGCGCGATGTGCAGCTCCAGCTCGTCCAGCAGTCCGGCCTCGATCACCTGCCGCACCAGGCTTCCCCCGCCGGCGACGGCGACGTTCTTGCCGTTCGCCACGGCCTTCGCCTGCTCGACGGCGCTCGCGACGCCGTCGGTCACGTAGGTGAAGCTGGTGCCTCCCTGGCGGTGCAGCACCGCGCGGGGGCGGTGCGTGACGACGAAGACCGGCGCGCGGAACGGCGGCTCGTCACCCCACGGCGCCTCGCCGCCGTCGGCCATCCGCCTGCCCATCACGTACGCGCCCGCCGCCTCGAACGTCTCCGCGATGATGTCGGAGTTCACGTCCGGCTCACCGCCCGCGAAGCCCTGCCGCTCGCGCCACGCCATCGCGTCGATCGCCCAGCGCGTCACGCGGAAGAACGCGGCGGCCTCGGCCGAGGCCATCCAGTCGCCCTCGCCGTCGTGGCGCGGTCCGGCGTAGTACCCGTCCAGCGACACCGACATCTGCGCGGTCACCTTGGTCATCGTGCCCAGCTCCTCGTGTCCCCGGCGACGCCCGTCGGCGTCGCTCGGAGGGGGATCGGAGCCGTCGCGGCGCGTTCTACATCCGCGGAGAAAAAAGTTCCGCGGCCCGTGCCAGCAGGAACCGCTGCTCGGGTCGACTGCCCGCGAGCCGGGCCGCCTCCTGGAAGAGAGCGGCCGCCTCCGCGCGGTTCCCGGCCTGGTCGAGCAGGTGGGCGCGGACGGCCAGCAGCCGGTGGTTGCCCGCCAGGACGCCGGAGTCCAGGTCGTCGACGACGGCCAGGCCCGCCTCGGGGCCGTCGACCATGCCGAGCGCGACGGCCCGGTTGAGCGAGACGACCGGGTTGGGCGCCAGGCGTTCCAGCAGGTCGTACAGGGCGAGGACCTGCGGCCAGTCGGTGGTCTCGACGGAGGTGGCCTCGTCGTGCAGCGCGGCGATGGCCGCCTGGACCTGGTACGGCCCGAGAGGCAGGGTCGCCAGGCTGTGGGTGAGCAGCGCGGTCGCCTCGGCGATGGCCGCGCGGTCCCACAGCGAGCGGTCCTGCTCGGCCAGCGGGATCAGCACGCCGTCGGGGCCGGTGCGGGCCCGGCCGCGCGCCTCGGTGAGCAGCGTCAACGCGAGCAGGCCGGTCGTCTCGCCGGAGGCGGGCAGCCGCTCGTGCAGGGCGCGGACCAGCCGCAGCGCTTCACGGGTGAGGTCGACGCGGTGCAGGTCGGGGCCCGCGCTGGCGCTGTAGCCCTCGTTGAACACCAGGTAGAGCACGTGCAGCACGACCCGCAGCCGCGGCCCGTGCTCGGCGTCGGACGGCAGCTCGAACCGCGCGCCCGCGTCGCGCAGGGTCTGCTTGGCGCGGGAGATGCGCTGCCCCATGGTCTTCTCGGGCACGAGGAACGCCGCGGCGATCTCCGGCGTGGTGAGCCCGCCGACCGCCCGCAGCGTCAACGCCAGCTGCGAGGGCGCGGTCAACGCCGGGTGGCAGCACAGGAACAGCAGTTCCAGCAGGTCGTCCCGCGCGGGCTCGGCGTCCGCGGCCGGGGCGACCAGCGCGTCACGCGGAGAGGCGTCGAGCACCGCCAGCTCCCGGCGTTCACGGGCCGCGTCACCGCGCACCTGGTCGACGTAGCGCCGGGCCGCGACCGTGGTCAGCCAGCCCAGCGGGTGTTCCGGCACGCCCTCGCGCGCCCACTTCTCGGCGGCGGCGATCAACGCCTCCTGCACGGCGTCCTCGCAACGGGCGAAGTCGCCGTGGCGGCGCACGAGCGTTCCGAGCACCCGCGGGGCGAGCGCGCGCAGGACGTCCTCGACCGGCGTCACCCGTCGTGGCCCATGAGCGGCCACACCTCCAGCCCGCCGCCGAAGGCGATCCCCGGATAGGACTTCGCGATCTCCAGCGCCCGGTCCTCGCTCTCGACGTCCACGACGAACATCGAGCCGACGAACTCCTTCGCCTCCAGGTACGGGCCGTCGGTGACGACCGGGCCGTCCGGTCCCCGCCGCACCGCGTGCGGCCGCTCCACCAGGCCCTCGGCGGTGATGAACTCGCCCGTGTCGCGCAGGTCCTGGTTGAACGCGTCGACCCGGCTGATCAGGTCCGCCATCTCGGCGGGCGGAAGGCTGTTCCACACGGTCTCGTTGCCGTAGATGAGCATCAGGTACTTCACCGGCCACATCCTGCCGGCGTCGTCGTCGCCCGGCGCGGCCACGCCGGGTCCGGCATCCTGGCGCGACAGCCCCGGACGGAAAGGCCCTCCTCCCATGCCACTGGCCCAGCCGTCGGACCACGGCCGCGAGCACGTGTCGGTCAACCCGGTGTTCACCAGGGAACCGGTGCGCATCCCGCGCAACCGGCTCCCCGAGGGCGAACTGGACCCGGACACCGCCTACCAGGTGGTGCACGACGAGCTGATGCTCGACGGCAACGCCCGGCTGAACCTGGCCACGTTCGTCACCACGTGGATGGAGCCGCAGGCGCAGCGGTTGATGGGCGAGTCGTTCGACAAGAACATGATCGACAAGGACGAGTACCCGCGCACCGCCGAACTGGAGCAGCGCTGCGTGCGGATGCTCGCGGACCTGTGGCACTCCCCCGACCCGGAGCGCGCGACCGGCTGCTCCACGACCGGGTCCAGCGAGGCCTGCATGCTGGCCGGGCTGGCGCTCAAGCGCCGCTGGCAGCACGCCCGCCGCGCCGCGGGCCTGCCGACCGACCGGCCGAACATCGTGATGGGCGTGGACGTCCAGGTGTGCTGGGAGAAGTTCGCCAACTACTGGGAGGTCGAGGCTCGGCTCGTGCCCATGGAAGGCGACCGCTTCCACCTCACGGCCGAGCAGGTCGTCGAGCACTGCGACGAGAACACCATCGGCGTGGTCGCGGTGCTCGGGTCCACGTTCGACGGCAGCTACGAGCCCGTCGCCGAGATCGCCGCCGCGCTCGACGGCCTCCAGCGCGACCGGGGCTGGGACATCCCGGTCCACGTCGACGGGGCGTCCGGCGCGATGATCGCCCCGTTCTGCGATCCCGACCTGGAGTGGGACTTCCGGCTCCCCCGCGTCGCCTCGATCAACACCTCCGGCCACAAGTACGGCCTCGTGTACCCCGGCGTGGGGTGGGTGGTGTGGCGCGACGCCGACGCCCTGCCGTCCGACCTGGTGTTCAAGGTCAACTACCTGGGCGGCGAGATGCCGACGTTCGCGCTCAACTTCTCCCGCCCCGGCGCGCAGGTCATCGCCCAGTACTACTCGTTCCTGCGGCTCGGGTTCGACGGCTACCGGCGGGTGCAGCTGTACTGCCGCGAGGTCGCCTCCGCGCTGGCCGACCGGATCGGCGCGCTCGGCCCGTTCCGGCTGCTCACCGACGGGCGCGAGCTGCCGGTGTTCGCCTTCACCCTCGCGCCGGGCGAGCAGGGGTACTCGGTGTTCGACGTGTCCGCCGCCCTGCGCGAACAGGGCTGGCTCGTGCCCGCCTACACGTTCCCGGCCGACCGCGAGGACCTCCAGGTGCTGCGGATCGTCGTGCGCAACGGGTTCAGCCACGACCTGGCGGACCTGCTGGTCGACGCGCTGGAGCAGGCGCTGCCCCGGCTGCGCGGCCAAGGCGCGCCCCAGCGCGGTCCCGAGTCGGCCTCGTTCTCCCACGGGGCCGAACCGCGGTGACCGTCAGGCGGACGGCGCGGAGGGCTCCGGATCGAGGCCGACCGCCCGTGCCGCCACAATGGCGCACGCCTCGTCCACGTCGGAGCCGTCCCCGCTCACGCCGACCGCGCCGATGATCCGGCCGGTGCCGTCGCGGAGCAGAACACCACCCGCCGCCGGGATGACCCGGCCCTCGGAGGCGACCGCGAGCGCCTCGACGAAACCGGGGAACCTCTCGACGATGCCCGCGATGCCGCGCGAGCTGAAGCCGAGGCCGAGCGCGCCCCACGCCTTGCCGGTGGCGAGCTGGGGGCGGACGATGCCCGCCCCGTCCTGGCGGTACAGGACGACGGGGTGACCTCCCGCGTCGAGCACCGCCACCGTGAGCGGGGCGGTGCGGCGGCGCCTGCCCTCGGCGAGCACCCCGTCGGCCAAGGCCTTGGCCACGTCGAAGTCGAGCATCCTGCTACCTCCGTGCGGGAACGGCGGCCCGGAGCGGGTCGCGCGGTTCGTCGACAGCGGCGACCGGTCGGGCATTCCACTGAGGACTATGACCAAGGCCACCGACCAAGTTGGTCGGTAAACCGACCAACTTGGTCCGCGACGTCGTACCGTGGATGCCATGACCCGACCGTTCCGGCAGCAGATCGACGCGAGCATCCTCGACCAGGCCGCCGCGCTGTTCGCCCGGCGCGGCATCGCCAAGACGTCCGTGCAGGAGGTCGCCGACGCCGTCGGCCTCTCGAAGACCGGGCTGCTGCACCACTTCCCCAGCAAGGAGGCGCTGCGCGAGGCCGTGATCGCCCAGGCGAGCGGGTTGGGGCGGCTGGCGGTGGACCAGGTCAAGGACCTCCCGGTCGGCCCCGAGCGCGACCGGCGGGCGGTGGAGGCCTTCGTCGACATCGCCCTGGCCCACCCCGGCCTGGTCGCCCTGCTGCTCGCCCCGGTGATGCAGGGCTCCAGCGGCCCGCTGGACCCGAAGCTCCACGGCATCGGCGGTGACGCCTTCCTGGCCTTCGGCGTCGACCCGACCGCGCCCTCCTCGGAGCGGAGCGTCCGGGTCGCCGGGTCGCTGGCGGCGCTGGCCGTGCTGAGCATCGCCGCCCACCACGACGACCGGACCTCCGCGTGGCGCTCGCACATCGTCGCCACCTGCTTCGACGCGCTGGGCCACGGACGCCCCGGCGCTCCCCGTTCCACCTCCGACCAGCCTGAGGACTAACCATGGCTCGCTTCTTGTCCCGGATCGGGGCCTTCGCGCACCGGCACCGGCTGTCCGTGATCGCCGTCTGGCTGGTGCTCCTCGTCGGCGGCGGCGCGGGCGCCGTGACGCTGGCGGGCGACACGTCCAGCAGCTTCTCCATCCCCGGCCAGGAGTCGACGACCGCGCTGACCCGGATCGGCGAGGAGTTCGGCTCCAGCGGCGCCGCCGCGAAGGTCGTGGTGCACGCCCCCGCGGGGCAGACGCTGACCACGCCGGAGAACGCCACCGCCCTCGGCGACCTGGTGACCAAGCTGGGCGCGCTGCCCGGCGTGGTGAAGGCGGCCAACCCGCTGGACCCGAAGGCTCCCGCGGTCAACGCGGACCAGACCACCGCCTACAGCACGGTGACGTACTCCGCCGCCGTCGGCGAGGTGACGGCCGACCAGCAGAAGGCGTTGACGGACGTCGTCGACGCGGCCCGCGGCACCACCGGCTTCACCATCGAGGCCACCGGTGAGGCCACCCAGGCCCCGTTCCACATCGGCGGCATCGCCGAGGGCCTCGGCGTCGTGGTGGCGCTGATGATCCTGGTCATCACCTACGGCTCGCTGATCGCCGCCGGGATGAACCTGCTGACCGCGCTCATCGGCGTGGGCATCGGCGTCCTGGGCGTCACGATCGCCACCGGCTTCGCCGACCTGTCGTCGACCACCCCGATCCTGGCGGGCATGCTCGGCCTCGCCGTCGGCATCGACTACGCCCTGTTCATCGTCACGCGCTTCCGCCACGAACTCCGGCGCGGCGCGGACGTCCCGTCGGCCATCGCCACGGCCGTCGGCACCGCGGGCTCCGCGGTCGTCACGGCGGGCCTGACCGTCGTCATCGCCCTGACCGGGCTCGTGGTCGTCGGCATCCCGTTCCTGACCCAGATGGGTGTGGCCGCCGCCGCGACCATCGTCGTGGCCGTCCTGGTCGCGATCACCCTGGTCCCGGCCGTGCTCGGCTACCTCGGGCACCGCGCGCTGCCCCGCAAGCAGCGCGGCGCGGCACCCGTCGAGGAGGTCGAGACCAGCGGTCGCGGGTTCCTGGCGGGCTGGAGCACCGGGGTCACCCGGCACCGCGTGCTGGCGCTGGGCCTCGCGATCGTCGCGCTCGGCGTGATCGCCATCCCGTTCGCCTCGATGCGCACCACGCTGGTGCAGCGCCCCGCCACCGACAGCACGCAGGCGCGCGCCGACCAGATGCTGTCCGACGGCTTCGGCCCCGGCTTCAACGGCCCGATCATCGTCCTGTTCGACGGCCCCGGAGCCGTCGACGCCGCCACGAAGGCCGTGCCCGCGATCTCCGGGCTGAACGACGTCGCCCTCGCCACGCCGCCGACGCCGAACGCGGACGGCAGCGCGGCCCTGGTCACGGTCATCCCGAAGTCCGGCCCGACCACCGAGGCCACCGAGCAGCTCGTGGCCGACCTGCGGGCGCTCCCCAAGGACGCCAGTGGCCCGACCGCGTCGGTCACCGGCGCCACGGCCGTGAGCGTCGACGTCGCGAAGAGCCTCGACGATGCCCTGCCGGTCTACCTCGCGCTCGTCGTCGGCCTGGCGCTGGCGCTGCTGATCCTGGTGTTCCGCTCGCTGCTGGTGCCGCTGGTCGGCGTGCTCGGCTTCCTGCTCACCATCGGCGCGTCCCTCGGGGCCACGGTCGCGGTGTTCCAGTGGGGCTGGCTGGGCGACCTGGTCGCGCTGGACAGCACCGGACCGCTGATCAGCCTCACGCCGATCCTGGTGATCGGCATCCTGTTCGGCCTCGCGATGGACTACCAGATCTTCCTGGTCTCGCGGATGCACGAGGCGCACAGCCACGGCGCCTCGCCGCTGGACGCCATCCGCACCGGCTTCCGCCAGGCGGCCCCGGTCGTCGTCGCGGCCGCGCTGATCATGTTCTCGGTCTTCGCGGGCTTCGTGCCCGCCGGTGACGCCACGCTGAAGTCGATCGCCTTCGCGCTGGCCGCGGGCATCCTGTTCGACGCCTTCGTCGTGCGCATGGTCCTGGTGCCCGCCGCGCTGGCCCTGCTCGGCGAGCGCGCCTGGTGGCTGCCGAGCTGGCTGGCCTGGCTGCCGTCGCTCGACGTCGAGGGCGCGGCCCTCGCGAAGGCCGACGAGCCCGTCCCGGCCGAGGAGGAGCACGAGGCCGTCGCGGTCAAGCGCTGACGGCGGAACGCCGGTCCACCCTGCGTGGACCGGCGTTCCTCCTTCCCCCGGTCAGTCCACCTCACTGGCGATGATCGCCGCGGCGGCCGCCATGCCCGCCGCGTTCGGGTGGTACGGGTAGGCCGGGGACGCGGGTGTCGCGCCTTCGAGCCACCGCCGCGCGGGCGGTTCGCACAACCCGTGGCCCGCACTGGGAGTGCGGATGTCCACAAAGGTCGCCCGGTGCGCGTTCGCCTGCTGCCGCAGCATCCTCGCCACGCCGTCGAGCGCGCCCTGGAGGTAGTCGGCGTCCTCCGGCAGGTACGGGTCGGCCGGGGAGCAGCCGCCGGGCCGCCAGTACGTCAGGTACCCGGCCACCACGACCTCGGCGCGCGGCGACCTGCGGTGGATCTCCTCCAGCGCGGCGGCCACCTTCGGCGCGGTCGCCGCCGTGCGCGCCCCGAACTGCTCCACGCCGCCGACGGTGTAGCGCTCCCGGCAGGTCGCCGACCCCGGTGGCCGGTTCGCGCACGTGACGAAGGCGCCGCCCAGTTCGACGTCGTTGGCCCCGATGGCGAGCGTGACGAGGTCGGTGTCCCGGCGGAGCGCGTCGAACTGCGGCGGCACCACCCCCGCCTGCCGACCGGCGAGGTCGGTCGTCCTCGCGCCCGAGCAGGTCACGTCGGTGAGCGCGGCGCGCAGCCGCCCGGCCAGCACGTGCGGCCAGTTCCGGTTCGAGCGCAGGCACGTCGAGTCGATCTCGTCGGGGATCCACGGCCCCGCGGCCGACGAGTCGCCCAGCGCCACGTACCGGACGGGCGCGCTCGCGGCGGCCGTCGGACCAGGGATCACGGCGGCGACCACCACCGCCAGCACCACTCCCAGCCACCTGGTCATGCCGGCTCCTCCACGGGCGTCGGAGCGGCGGTCCGCTCGTCACGGCGGATGGACAGGGCGAGCAGCGGCACCAGCGCGACGCCGACGCAGGACGCGCCCGCGACCACGTAGTACGGCGCGATGAGGCTGCCGGTGGCCTGTTCGACCAGGCCGTAGACGTACGGGCCGACGAACCCGCCGGTGATCCCGATCATGTTGATGAACGCGAGGCCCACCACCGCGATCAGGCCGGACATCCGGGACATGGCGACCGACCAGAACAGCGGCAGGGTGCCGAGGGCGAAGAAGTTCGCGACGAAGATCAGGCTGATGCGCCACAGGGGGTTCGCGGACAGCAGGAAGCCGATCAGGATGACCAGCCCCGCCACCGCGCACAGGCCGATCAGCGGGACCTCGCGCCCGGTGCGGCGCTTGAGCCACGGGAAGAACAGGACGCCCGCCAGCGCCGTGATGCCGCCGCCGCCCGCCACGAGTCCGATGAGGAACGGGCTCTTGAGCCCCAACGACCCGAGCAGCGCCGGGAAGTTGAAGCCCACCCCGGAGCTGATCGCCTGGTTCACGAAGTAGATCCCGGCGAGCAGCAGCACCGTCGGGTGGCCGAACGCCAGGCGGAAGTGGCCACGCAGCCGCGTCGGCGACGGCGGGTCGTTCGCCACCGCCCGCTCCTCCAGTTCCGCCGCCTCCTCCCGCGTGAGCCACTCGGCGTCGGCGGGCTTCCCCGGCAGGACGAACCAGACCAGCACGCCGACGAGGATCGTCACGAGCCCCTCGACGAGGAACATCCACTGCCAGCCGCGCAGTCCGCCCACGCCCTGCAACTCCATGAGCGCGCCGCCCATCGGCGAGCCGATGACGATCGCGATGCACGGCGCGGTGTAGATCAGCCCCACCACCGTGACCCGGTGCTTCTGCGAGAACCACAGGGTGACCGTGTACATCAGCGCCGGGAACAGGCCCGCTTCCGTGGCGCCCAACAACATCCGGAGCGCGTAGAACGACAGCTCGTCCTGGACGAACATCATCGCCGCGGACACCGCGCCCCACGTCACCGCGATGCGCGCGATCCAGAGCCGGGCGCCGACGCGGTGCAGGACGAGGTTGCTCGGAACCTCCAGCAGGGCGTAGGTGAGGAAGAACAGGCCCGCGCCCAGCCCGTACGCGGCGGCCCCGAGGCCGATGTCGGCCTGCAGCGCGGTCTTCGCCAGCGCGATGTTCGTGCGGTCCACGTAGGACATGAAGTAAGCGATGCCCAGGATCGGCAGCAGCCGCAGCATCGCCTTCCTGGTCGCGTGCTCGTGCAGCAGGTCTTTCACGTTCGTCGTCATCGACGGCCTCCGGAGTCGGCGCTCCACTGCGGTGCCCAGGATCGGCGGCGCGAGACCCCAAAAGCCGTCTGACCTGGGATACTACCGAGTATTACGGTATGGTCAGGTGACCCGCTGTGTCAACCGTCACACTCCTCGTGTGCGACGATGGCCTGGTCAGGGCGAGGAGGAGATGCCGGTGAGCGCGAGTCCAGAGGTGCCGCCCGACGCCCGGAGCCGGGTGCTCGCCGCGGCCGCGGAGGCGTTCATGGCGGCCGGGTTCGCCAACACCACGATCGACGACATCGCCGACGACCTCGGGGCGACCAAGGGCCTGGTGTACTACCACTTCCGGTCGAAGTTCGACATCTTCCTCGCGGTGTACGAGGAGGCCATGCGGCGCGTCCGCGACCGGGTCGAGCCCCACTCCCGCGGCGACGCGACCGGCCGCGACCGGCTGGTGGCCATGTCCGTCGCGCACGTGGTCAACCTGATGCAGGACCTCGCCTTCCACCACACCGTCCACCAGGGCGTGCGCGGCGAGGTGTCGACCACGCTCAAGCCGCGCCAGCGCGAGGCGCTCCTGGCCCTCAACGACCTCCGCCGCGACTACGAGCGGATGTTCCACCGCGTCGTCGCCGAGGGCGTGGCGGACGGGTCCCTGCGCCGGGTGGACACGGGTCTGGCGAGCCGGACCCTGCTCAGCAACCTCAACGCCGTCGACGCCTGGTACCGCAAGGTGGATGGCCAGACCGCCGAGGAGATCCACGACCTGGCCCGCCGGATCGTCGACCTCCTCGTCGGCGGCCTCGGCTCCTGACCACGACTCCCCTGGAGGTCCGTTGTTCGTCCAGCCCACCGCGACCACCCGCCACGGCGACGTCCTCGGCGGTTCCACCGACTCGGGGATCCTGGTGTTCAAGGGGATCCCGTACGCCGCGCCGCCCGTCGGCGCGAACCGGTTCCAACCGCCGCGGCCGCCGGAACCGTGGACGAGCCCGCGCGACGCCACCCGCTACGGCCCGACCGCGCCGCAGACCGCGGGCGAGGGCCCGTTGGCCGACCTGATCCCCCGCGCGATCATCCCCGGCGACGACCACCTCAACCTGAACGTCTGGACCCCGAACACCACCGGCGGCCGACCCGTGATGGTCTTCATCCACGGCGGCGCGTTCATCAGCGGCTCCGGCTCGATCCCCGGCTACGACGGCACGCGCTTCGCCCGTGACGGGGTCGTCCTGGTGACCCTCAACTACCGGCTCGGCGCGGACGGGTTCCTCTGGTTCGGCGACGGCGTGGCCAACCTCGGGCTGCTGGACCAGGTCGCGGCGCTGGAGTGGGTGCGGGACAACATCGCCGGGTTCGGCGGCGACCCGGCGAACGTCACCGTGTTCGGCGAGTCGGCGGGCGCGATGAGCGTGTGCTCCCTGCTGGCGATGCCCGCCGCGCGCGGCCTGTTCCACCGCGCCATCGCGCAGTCCGGCGCGGCCCACAGCTTCCTGTCCCCGGCGTCGGCCCGGCTGATCGGCACGCGGCTCGCGGCGATCCTCGGCGTCGCGCCGACCCGCGAGGCCATCGCCGAGGTGCCCGTCGAGCGGCTGCTGGCGGCGCAGAACCAGGTGGCGCAGGAGATCGGGGCAAAGCCGAACCCGAAGCGGTGGGGCGAGGCGGCCCGCAACCTGATGCCGTTCGAGCCGGTGGTCGACGGCGACGTGCTGCCGACCTCCCCCATCGACGCCGTCACCTCCGGCACGGCCGAGCGGGTCGACGTGCTGATCGGGACGAACAGCGAGGAGGCCCGGCTGTTCCTCGTGCCCACCGGGGCCGTCTCGAAGATCACCTCGCTCGTCCTGCACCTCGCGGCCCTGCGCTACGGGCTGCGGCCGGGCGCGGTCCGCCGCTACCGGGCCGCCGATCCGAAGGCCTCGCCCGGCGACGTGCTGGCCGCCGTGATCACCGACTGGTACTACCGGATCCCCGCGCTGCGCCTGGCCGAGGCGCACGCCGCGACCACGTACGTCTACGAGTTCGCCTGGCGCTCCACGGCGTACGACCACGCGCTCGGGGCGTGCCACGCCATCGAGCTCCCGTTCGTGTTCGACAACCTCGACGACCCGGCGTTCACGACCATCACCGACGACCACGCGCCGCAGGAGCTGGCCGACGCCGTGCACCGGGCGTGGGTCGACTTCGCCACGACGGGTGATCCCGGCTGGGCCGCCTACCACCCGGACAAGCGGGTCGCGATGCGCTTCGACACCGACTCCGCGACCACCCTCGACGACCGGGCCGACGAGCGCGTCCTGTGGGACGGCCGCCGCTGACGGTCAACCGGTGGCGGCGCGGACGAGCGCGGCCACCGCCCGTGAGCGGGACGACTGCGGCCAGGCGATGACGAGCACCGCGGGCGGGGCGTCCGGGACCCGGAGGTAGGCGACGCCGGGCCGGGGGTAGCGGGCGACGACGGACTCGGGCAGCAGGGTGGTGATCGTGCCGAACTCGACCAGCTTGAGGAGTTGGGGCAGGTCGCGCACGGCGTGCTCCTCGACGATCCCGTCCAGGAACCGGCCGACGTCCTCCGGGCTGGAGAAGGACAGGCCCAGCTCGGCGAGGGTGACGCTGTCGCGAGCGGCCAACGGGTGCGTGGCGGCCACGGCGGCGACCCTCGGCTCCTCGGCCACGGTCTCGAAGTCCAGGCCCGCGTGGTCGAACGGCGCGTGGATCAGCGCCGCGTCGGCCTCGCCTCGGCGCAGGAGGCCGGGCTGCTCGCCCCAGCCGCACAGCCGGACCGTGACCGGGTAGGCGGTGCAGCGCGCCACGACGGCGTCCAGCACCCCGGCGTCGCTGTCGGCCTTCACGGCCAGGACGAGCTTCGGCTCGGCGGTCCGCCGCGTCCGGTGCGCGGCCGCCGTCAGCGCGTCCAACGCGATCCGCGCCTGTTCCAGCAGGACGGTGCCCGCTTCGGTGAGCGCGACGCTGTGGGTGGTCCGCTCGAACAGCGTGACGCCCAGTTCCGCTTCCAGCTTGCGGATCGTGCGGGACAGCGGTGGCGCGGAGATGCCCAGCTTCTCGGCGGCACGGGTGAAGTTCAGCTCCTCGGCGACCGCGACGAAACAGCGCAGCGGGCGGGACTCCACACGACCACCCCGATTCGGTATGTCCCTGAGGGTAACAGTCGGGTCCTCGCCGATCCTTCCAGGTCACCGGCGGCGCGGGCATCGTGGTCGGCAGTCCCGCCACCGAACGAAGGAACACCACGAACCCATGATCATCGTCAGCGGAGCCACCGGAGCACTCGGCAGCGCGGTCGTCGAGCGGCTGCTCGACCGGGTCGCGCCCGACCGGATCGGCGTGTGCGTCCGGAACCCGGCGAAGGCGCAGGGGTTGGCGGACCGCGGTGTCCGGGTCCGCCAAGGCGATTTCGCCGACCCCACGAGCCTCGACCACGCCTTCGAGGGGGCGTCACGCGTCCTCGTCGTGTCGGTCGACTCCACCGGCGAGGCCGCCGTGCGCCTGCACGAGACCGCGATCCACGCGGCGGCGAAGGCCGGTGCGCAGCGCGTCGTCTACACCAGCCACCAAGGCGCGGCCCCCGACTCGCTGTTCCCGCCCATGCCCGACCACGCCGCCACCGAGGCCGTGCTGCGGGACGCGGGCGTGCCGTTCACCGTCCTCCGCAACGGCTTCTACGCGTCGTCGGCGGTCCAGTTGCTCGGCGCGGCCCTCACGACCGGCGAACTGGCCGTGCCGCAGGACGGCCCGGTCTCCTGGACGGCGCACGCCGACCTGGCCGAGGCGGCGGCCATCGCCCTGGCGGACGACGTCCTCGACGGCGTGACACCCGCCCTCACCGGCGCGGAGGCGATCGACATGGAGGGCGTGGCGGCCCTCGCCTCGGAGGTGACCGGCAGGCCGATCCGCCGGGTCGTCGTGCCCGCCGAGGACTACCGCGCCACCCTGCTCGGCCACGGCGTCCCCGAGCACGCGGCCGACCTGCTCGTCGGCCTGTTCGCCGCGAGCCACCGGGCCGAGTTCGCCGAGGTCGGCCCCGCGCTCGGCGACCTGCTCGGCCGTCGTCCGACGCCGCTCCGGGACGTCCTGGCGGCCGCCGTCCGCTAGACCAGGTACTCGCCGCCGCACGCCTCGGCCAGCGAGGACCCGAACAGCGCGGCGGGCGTGTGCGCGCCGGGCTTGCCCTCCCCCGCCAGCAGCCGCCGGACGACCTCGGCGGGCACCGCGCCGGTGTACGCCTGCGCCTCCCCGACCCGCAGCCACCCCTCGCGAACGGTCCCGTCCGCCCACTCCAGCCGGGCATGTCCCCAGGAGTGCTCACGGGGCCGTTCGCGGGCCTTCAGGGTCACGGCGGCGAGCCGCCGCTTCGCGAACGCCCGCACCCGCGCGTTCCCCAGCAGCGCCATCGCGACCGGCAGCACCGCCCGCACGACCGGCGACGACGGAGCCTCGCTCGACGCGGACACCACGTCCGGAGCGCCACTGGCCCGCTGCGCCGCCACGAGTTCCCCGAGCGGCACGCTCGCCGTGGTGACCGTCGTCCCGTCCGGCAGGACGAGCCGCGCCGCCTCGGCCCCGACCGCCGCGCGGACCAACCGCCCGCCCCGGTACCGCCTCCCGTCGAAGCGTCCGCCGCCGGGAACTCCGGGCAGGCCGTCGAGGATGGTCGCGGCGAGCGCCTCCCCGACCGGTCCCGCCTCGGTCTCCAACGACGGCACCATGTCCACCCGCACCTTCACCGGCGCGGCCTGCCCCTCGCACAGCTTGACGACCACGCTCTCGGTGGCCGTGACCCCGAACCCGGCGCCCGTCACCAGCGTGCGCCCGGCGGCGGTCGCCTCCGCGTCGAACCCCAGCACCGCGGACACGGCGGCCAGGTCGTTGGCCAGGTCCACGTAGTGGCTCCCCGGCAGGCAGGCCCGCACGACGACCGCGGCGGTCTCGGTGAACGGCCCGACCGTGTTCACCACCACCGCGGGCCGCTGCCGCCGGATCTCCTCGGCCATCGCGGCGGCCGACCCCGCCACCACCGTCCGCCCACCCTTCGCGGCCTCGGCCAGCCGCCCGGCGTCCCGCCCCACCAGCACCGGCGTCACCCCGACCTCGACCAACGCCGCCGCGATGGCCCTCGCACTGCGCCCCGTGCCACCCAGGATCCAGACCTCACCGGTCATCGAGTCTCCAGCCACCCCGGTGCCGCCTTGGTGACGACACGTCGTGTCATCACCGTACGCCGCGATGGCACGTCATGTCATCACGGGGCAGCACGATCTGGCGGAAGCCGACCGGGTCCGGTTGTTCGACGCACCCGAACGGAGAGGGTGGGCGGTCCGGGGACCGCCCACCCTCGCGCTAGCTCACCACGCCGAAGGCGCGGGTGGCGGGACGACCGTGGGGCGGTCGTCGCAGGTGATGGTGTTCGGCAGCAGCCACGGGGCGAGCCAGCCGCCGTCGTTGCCGCCCAGGTCGGTCAGGGAGAACTCCGAGCCCGCCGGGGTGAAGTTGAACGAGCCGCAGTTGTTCACGCCGACCGCGCCGACGTTGCGGGCGTCGACGTTCTGGAACGTCGCCTTGCCCGCGGAACGGGCGCTCAGCACGGACGTGCCCGCACCGTCGACCTTCAGGTCCTTGAAGTGGACGTCGGTGATCGAGTACTTGTCCTTCACCGGAAAGTCGCTGACCAGCATGACCGCGTTGTAGGTGTTGTCGAGGAAGCTGTCGCCGACGACCTGGACGTCGGCGGTGATGTCCTGGTCCAGCGCGTACAGCCACAGCGCGCCGAGGCCGATCTTCCAGTTCAGCTCGAACGTGCCCGCGCGGACGGTGGTGTTGTCGGTGATCCACACCTTGCCGGTGAACGGTTGCGCGCCGAAGCGCGAGCCGACGTGCAGAGCACTGCCTTCACGGACCGGGTCGGCGACGAGGTTGTTGGAGACGGTCGTGTCCTGGCCGCCGTAGATGGCGATGCCGTTGGCCAGCACCGGCGACTGCACGGTGTTGCGGTCGAAGGTGTTGCCCGCGTTCTGCGTCTTCTCCGCCCACATCGCCAGGCCGTCGTCGCCGGTGTTGCGGACGAAGTTGTTGGACGCCACCGAGTTCGTCACGCCGGTGTGGAAGTTGAGGCCGTCGGCGATCTGGTCCACGATCACGTTGTCGGTGACCCGGACGTTGTTCATCGGACCGTCGAACCACAGGCCGACCTTGGTGTGGTGCAGGTAGAGGCCGCGGATCGTCGAGTCGCTCATCGCGCCGCCGACGGCGTTGACCTGGTCGGTGTCGATCCGCTCGCGGACGTCGCCCTCGACCGCGAACCCGGACAGGTGGACGTTGCGACTGCCGCCCGCGGCGGCGTCCTTGCCGTAGAAGCCGACACCAGTGTGCACCGAGCCGTCCGGGGCGGGCGCGCTCAGCGCGACCTCGTGGCCCTTGACGGTCGTGTACCAGTTGCCCGCGCCCTCGATCGTCACGTCGTCGACGATGATGTGCCGGTTGACCTGGAACTCGCCCGGCGGCAGGTAAACCTTGCGGTGCAAGCGCTTCGCGAGGGCGATGGCCTTGTCGAACGCGTCGGCGGAGTCACGCCTGCCCGTCGGGTCCGCGCCGAACAGCAGCACGTTCACGGCGGTGAACTCGACGTGCGGCAGCCCGACGAGCTGCGAGTCGAGCAGGTCGATGACGGTCCACGCGGCGGTGGAGCCCGCGGGGGCGGTGAGCCGCACCTTCGCGCCCGCCGGGTAGGCGCGGTCGAGCCGGATCCGCTGCTCGTCGTAGAAGTGGTTGGGGCGGAACGGGGTCGTGATGACCGGCGCGGGCGTGGTCGCCGCGGGCACGCACGAGCACTCGGTGATCCACCAGTCCGGGTGCAGCAGGCCCGCGTTGGGGTCGTTGGAGAACGGGTACTGGTTGTACAGCCACGAGTACTGCGACGTCAGCGTCGCGGTCTTGGCGTACCTGCCGTTGACGGCCACGTCGAGCGGGGCGGTGATGCCGCCGCCGGTCGGCGCGTCCGGGATGCTGTAGCGGACCGTCACCGCGTTGGCCGCGGCGGGCAGGGTGAACTCGACGTGCTGCCCCGGCGTCAGCTTGACCGCCTTGCGGCCGGACGCCTCGGCGGGCAGCGTGTACGCGTTCCGGTCCGGGCCGATGACCGTGCCGTTCGTCGCGGCGTTCTCCGCCTCCTGCTCGACGAAGTCGACCTTCGCTCCCCGCCCGGCGACCAGCGCGGGCGCGAGGGCGGCGCGCGTGACGACCGGGCCCGCGGCCGCGGTCGCCGCGCCGGGCACGACCGCGAGGGCGATGCCCGCGCTGACCGCTGTCGCCGCGCCGACCCACCGGGATCGGCGTCGGGAACGTCTCGCAGCAGCTCCTGTGGTGCTCCGTGACATCGGGGAACTCATTTCTTCCGGCGACAGGGTGAGGCGACTCTAAGATGCGGTACGGCTACCCACAAGAAGTTGTGCGCGAGTTTCGCCGAATTGACTAGTAGTTGCTCAAAAACATCGATAATTTGCAGACACTTGCCGCAAGCCGCGCATCGAAACTTTCGCCATCACCGAGCCAACCGGGCGATCAATCGATTCAGCCGACCGGCCGAAAACGTTCTCCGTCGCCCTTCAACAAGCGTTCGGGACCAACACTTTCGCCCGAGCACACTCACAAGATAAGTTTCCGAAACTTCCTCGAAACACATTGACAACTCCTCGGAGTCGCACCAACACTGTCGGTCACGCACGGCGGCGCTCCCGGCACACCGGACGGCCCTGCCCGGCCGCCGTGCCGACCTCAACGAGGAGGAACAATGCTGAAAACCACAGGCGGGCGCGGCCGCCTCAGGCTGTTCGCGGGCGGTGTCTGCGCCGCACTGGTCATGGCTCTCCTGCCGGGCACGGCCGCCGCGGCCACGTGCTCGAGCTCGACCGGCACCAACAACGGCTACTACTACTCGTGGTGGACCGACGGCGGCGGCTCCGCGTGCATCACCCTGGGCTCCGGCGGCAACTACAGCACCTCGTGGCGCAACACCGGCAACTTCGTCGGCGGCAAGGGCTGGGCCAACGGCTCGCGCCGGACGGTCAACTACTCCGGCAGCTTCAACCCCTCCGGCAACGCCTACCTGACGCTCTACGGCTGGACGTCGAACCCGCTCGTCGAGTACTACATCGTCGACAACTGGGGCACCTACCGGCCGACCGGCACCTACAAGGGCTCGGTCACCACCGACGGCGGCACGTACGACATCTACCAGACCACGCGGTACAACGCCCCGTCCGTCGAGGGCACCAAGACGTTCAACCAGTACTGGAGCGTCCGGCAGCAGAAGAAGACCGGCGGCAGCATCACCACCGGCAACCACTTCGACGCGTGGTCCCGCGCGGGCATGCGGCTGGGCTCGTTCAACTACTACATGATCCTCGCGACCGAGGGCTACCAGAGCAGCGGCAACTCCAACATCTACGTCGGATGACCGGGCACACCACCGCGAGGAGCCACCGGATGCGAACACCACCGAAACGCGCGCTGGTCACCGGGCTGGCCGCCGCCGCGCTGGCGTTGGGGAGCACGGTCGCGGCGACCCCGGCGCACGCGGCCGCGTGCAACGGCTACGTCGGGCTGACGTTCGACGACGGCCCGTCCTCGGGCAACACCCCGGCGCTGCTCAACGCCCTGCGGCAGAGCGGCCTGCGGGCCACGATGTTCAACCAGGGCAACAACGCGGCGGCCAACCCGTCGCAGGTGCGGGCCCAGGTCTCGGCGGGCATGTGGGTCGGCAACCACAGCTACACCCACCCGCACCTGGTGCAGCAGAGCCAGGCGCAGGTGGAGTCCGAGATCTCCCGGACGCAGCAAGCCATCGCCAACGGGGGCGGCGGCACGCCGAGGCTGTTCCGCCCGCCGTACGGCGAGACCAACGCGACGGTGCGCGCCGCCGCGGCCAAGTACGGCCTGACGCAGATCATCTGGGACGTCGACTCGCAGGACTGGAACGGCGCGAGCGTCGACGCGATCGTCGCGGCCAACTCCCGGCTGGGCAACGGCCAGATCATCCTCATGCACGAGTGGCCCGCCAACACGCGAGCGGCGATCCCGCGGATCGCGCAGACGCTGGCGGGCAAGGGCCTGTGCGCGGGGATGATCTCCCCGCAGACCGGCCGGGCCGTGGCACCGGGCTGAGGTCCTCGCCGGGTCCCCTCGCGACCGCGGCGAAGGTCACCGGGCCGGAACACCGGCCGCTCGGCTCGGCGACAACAGCCCCCCCCCGGATGTCGTCCGGGCGGGGCCCCGCGGCGCCCCCCCCGCCCGGCGGGCGGCGCCCGCGGCGCCACCCCCCGCGCTGCGCGTCTGCCCCCCCCCCCCCCCGCGGCCCCCCCCCCCCGGGCCGTGAGCCGCGCCAGGCTCCTCCCGTGCTCACGGCTCCCGCTCGCTCCTCGCTCTCCACGACCGGTTTCGCGCTGCTCGCCGGGCTCCTCGTCGGCGCGGTCACCAACGTGCTCCAGGGCGTGCTGCCCGACGCCCTCCAGGCCATCTCCAACTCGGGGTCCGTCTGGTCCGCCGCGGCGTTCGCGGCGGGCGCGCTGGCACGGGTCCCCGGCCGGGTGGCGGTCCTCGCGGGCACGGCGACCGAGGTCGGCGCGGTCGTCGGCTACTACGCCTACGCCGAACTGCTCCGCGACGGCATGGGCGACCTCACCTACCCCCTGTTCTGGCTCGCGCTGGCCCTGGTCGCCGGTCCGCTCTTCGGCACGGCGGGCGCGTGGTGGCGCACCGGCACGGGGTGGCGGCGCACCGCGGGACCGGCGCTGCTCGGCGGGGTCTTCGGGATGGACGCCCTCTGGTACCAGGTCGTCCTGGCCTACCACGGCGACGCGATCGGCTACGGCGTCGTCGCCGTGCTGATCCCCTTGGTGCTGGGGCGAAACCTGCGTGACCGGGTGGTCGGCCTGGGCACCACAGTGGTGCTGTCGGTCCTCGCCGTCCTGGCCCTGTGGGGCCTTTCGCGACTGCCCGTGCTGGTCACGGGTCAGGCGCAGCAGCGGACCGTCACGTGGACGACCCGCGCGCCCGTCGGGAGCCGCACGATGAACGGGGACCTGCTCGCCTCGGCGATCCGGTGGAGCCGTTCGTCGGTGGCGTTGTCGACCACCACGACGTACGCGCCGTAGCTGCCGCGCTGGGTGGGGTCGACGTAGAGCGTGCCCGCCCACGTGCCGTCGGCCACCGCCACCGGCCCCACCAGGTAGAACTTGCAGTCCCCCGGCGCGTAGAGCAGCAGCCAGGGCGCGCTCTCGCCGGGAGCCAGGGTGACCGTGCCCGTCGCCTCGGCCGAGTCGCCGGTCAGCGTCAGGCCCGAGGTCGGCGCGGTCATCGCCAGCCCGGTGCCGGTGGGCTTGTCCGGCGGGTTGACGCACGGCGGCCGTCCCGTGACCAGGTCGTCGCCACCACCGCTGGTCGACTCGGCGATCACCGGCGGGGTCCGGTCCGAGCCCGTCACGGTCCAGAGGACGGCCCCGCCCGTCACGATCAGCAGCGCGACCAGCGCCCCGACGACCCACGGACTGCCGAACGACCGGCCCAACGGCTGCTCTTCGTGGACCACCGGTTCGTCGGCCGGTGGCGCGACCTCGCCCTCGGCCAGGCGGGTCCGCGCCCGGAGCCACCGGTGGACGTCCGCGTCGGCGAGCGCGACCCCGCGCCGGGCCGCCGCGAGCCCGCACGTGACGACGATGGCGCGCACGGCCCTGGCGTCCACCGGCTCGTCCTTGGCGGCGATCTTCCGGCCCACGGTGGCGTCGCCGATGCTGTCGACGCCGAGCCGCCGGGCCTCCGGGTCGACGGACAGCCGCTCGACCGCCACCGCGGTCATCTCCGCCCGCGCCATCAGCTTCTTCAGCGCCGCCCGGAACTCCGTCCAGGTGCGCGGTTCGCCGGGGAGGTCGTCGGTCATCGCTCACCGGTCCGCGGTAACGGCATACGGGTCATCTTCCCACGACTTCCCTGCCGTTCTCAGGCGTTCCCATCTGTTCCCACGTCCGGTTTTCCCGTTGACCGCAGGGGATCCCGCGCCCAGAGTCCCCTCTCGGGACGAGCGAAGCAGAGCCGCGCAGGAGGAACACGATGACCGAACGACCCGCCTTCACGGACTTCCCGGCCGACGTCCGGAACCGCGCGGCGAGCTACCTCGGCCTGACGGCCCCGACCGGCGTTCCCGAGTCGTCCCAACGGGGCAGCGAGGGGTCCGAGACGTCGGAGAACTCCGAGAGCACGGAGGGGTCCGAGGGCAAGGAGGGCACCGAGGGCAGCGAGACGACCGAGCGGTCCGAGATGACGGAGACCAGCGAGGGCAAGGAGCGGTCGGAGTGGGCCGCCGGGCTGTTCCGCGACCCGCGGTGACGCCCGACGCGGACGACCGACGGCCGTTCATCCCGGCGGAGGCCAGGCCCCAGGTGCTCGACGACCTCGCCGCGACCGCGTGGCAGGTCGCCGAAGCCCTGGACGCGCGGCGATGACGGTCCTCGTCCTCGCCCCGGACGACGACGAGACCGCGGACCGGTTCGCCGCTTTCGCCCGTGCGAGCGGACGGACGGCGGTCGTGGCGAGCGACCTGGACCGGATCGCGGTCAGCGTGCGCGTGAGCCGGGACCGGGTCAGCCGCACGCGGATCGCGGTCGACGGCGTCGAGGTGACGGCGATCCTGTCGCGCGGGCTCGGACCGTGGGGCGACGAGCCGGACGCCGACCGGGCGTTCGTCGCCGCCGAGACGTACGCCGTCCTCTGGTCCGCGATCGCGCTGTGGGACGGGCCGGTCGTCAACCGGCCGTCCCCGCAGGGGTTCTTCCCCCGCTTGGACCCGTTGGACCTCGTCGCCACCGGCGTGGTCGCCCCGACGCGCACGGTGGTCCTGAACGACGGCTCCGCCCCCGGCGAGGAGGTGTTCCGGTTGCCCGACTGGACGGTGCTGGAGCCCGACGCGCCACGCGACCGGTTCGCCGTCGTGCGGATCAGCGACCGGGACCCGGCCCGCACGAGGCAGGTCCTCGTCGCGGGGTCCGACGTGATCGCCCTGGACGGGGGCGGGCTCGACGGGACGGCCCCCGTGGTGGCCTGGATCCGGCGCAACGGCGTGGACTTCGCGACCTTCACCGTGGAGCACGACCACCGGCTGCACGACGTGTCGTGCTACCCGCGGCACCACCAGTTCGCGCACGTGGAACACCGGGTGCACACCGCGCTGCTGGCGGAGCTGACGCCGTGATCCTCTGCCTGGGCCTCGCCGCCGACCCGACCTTCACCGCCGGGGTGCGGGCGCTGCGGCGGGCCGGGGTCGCGTTCCGCTGCGTCGACCTGCCGTCGTTGGCGTTGCGCGGCCGCGTGCGGATCCCGTTGGAGCACCCGGAGGACACCGAACTGGTGCTGGACGACGACCACCACCGGCTCGGCGACTTCTCGGCCGTGTGGTGCCGACTCGTGGACGTCTCCGCGGCGGCGCCCGCCCCGCACCTGGCGGCGTGCGCCGCCGGGCAGTTCGAGGCACTGGCCCGCGTGCTGGAGGTGTTGCCGCGCAAGGTGGTGAACCCTCCGCTGCGAGAGGCGTCCGGGTTCACCAAGGTCCTGCACTCCGTCGCCCTCGCCGAGGTCGGCGGCTGGCGGATCCCCGACACGTGCCTCACCTCGGACCCGGCCGAGGCGGAGCGGTTCGTCAAGGGCTGCCGCCACGGCGCGATCTTCAAGGGCTCCAGCGCCGTGAAGACGTGGGCGACGGTGTTCGAGTACCACCACGTCCCCCTGCTGCCCCGCTTGGCCCACCTGCCGGTGCTGTTCCAGGAACGCGTGCCCGGCCCCGACGTCCGGGTCCACGTGGTCGGCGACCGCTGCTTCGCCGAGCGGATCGACTCCCCCGTGGTCGACTACCGCACCGTCCGCGGCGTCAACGCCTACCGCCCGCTGGTCCCACCCCCGGAGATCACCGACGGCTGTGCCCGCTTGACCGAGCACTGCGGTGTGCCGCTGCTCGGCGTGGACTTCAAGGTCGACCGGACCACCGGCGACTGGTACTTCCTGGAAGCCAACTCGATGCCGTGCTTCGAGGGCTACGACCAGCGCGCGAACGGCGCGATCTCCCGCGCGATCGTCGACTGGCTGACCATGCAGCAGTGAGCCCCCGACCGCACGAGCGGTCGGGGGCTCACCTGGCGAACGGTGCTAGTCGTTGCCCGCCTCGAGGGCGGCGTGGTCGAGCAGTTCGTCGTCGGCGACCTCGCCGCGCGACGCGATGACCTCGGCTCCGCCGTCGGGCATCGTGCCGATAAGCTCGGTCGTCGACACCTGCGGGGCGCTGATCAGCGCCTGGTGCCTGCTGCCGACCATGCCGTACCCGGCGTACAGCTCCAGCTTGGCGCGGGAGTCGGCGATGTCCAGGTTGCGCATGGTGAGCTGGCCGATGCGGTCGACCGGGCCGAAGGCCGAGTCCTCGGTGCGCTCCATCGACAGCTTGTCGGGGTGGTAGCTGAACGCGGGACCGGTCGTGTCGAGGATCGAGTAGTCGTCGCCGCGCCGCAGGCGCAGCGTGACCTCGCCGCTCACGGCCATGCCGACCCAGCGCTGCAACGCCTCGCGCATCATCAGCGCCTGCGGGTCCAGCCAGCGGCCCTCGTACATCAGCCTGCCGAGCTTGCGGCCGTCGTTGTGGTAGGCGGCCAGCGTGTCCTCGTTGTGGATCGCGTTGACCAGCCGCTCGTACGCGGCGTGCAGCAGCGCCATGCCCGGAGCCTCGTACACGCCCCGGCTCTTGGCCTCGATGATCCGGTTCTCGATCTGGTCGGACATGCCCAGGCCGTGGCGACCGCCGATGGTGTTCGCCTCCAGCACCAGGTCGACGGCGGAGGAGAACTCCTTGCCGTTGATGGTGACCGGACGGCCCTGCTCGAAGCCGATGACGACGTCCTCGGTCTCGATCTCCACGGCGGGGTCCCAGAACCGCACGCCCATGATCGGCTCGACCAGCTCGATGCCCGCGTCGAGGTTCTCCAGCGCCTTGGCCTCGTGCGTCGCGCCCCAGA
Source organism: Umezawaea sp. NPDC059074 (assembly GCF_042738955.1). Lineage (NCBI taxonomy): Bacteria > Bacillati > Actinomycetota > Actinomycetes > Pseudonocardiales > Pseudonocardiaceae > Umezawaea > Umezawaea sp. NPDC059074. The sequence goes on along the minus strand of NZ_JBHYHC010000021.1, from coordinate 58,627 downwards.
TGTTCGCGTCGGTCGAGTACGCCTTCTCGACGCTGGAGCGGTACGGCAGGTCGCGGGCCAGCAGCCACTCCGACATCTCGGTGCGGCCGCCCAGCTCACCGACGAACTCGGCGTCCAGCCACGGCTTGTAGACCCGCAGCGAGGGGTTGGCGAGCAGCCCGTAGCGGTAGAACCGCTCGATGTCGTTGCCCTTGTAGGTGGAGCCGTCGCCCCAGATCTGCACGTCGTCGTCGAGCATGGCGCGCACCAGCATGGTGCCCGTCACGGCCCGGCCGAGCGGGGTGGTGTTGAAGTAGGTGCGGCTCCCGGTCCGGATGTGGAACGCCCCGCAGGCCAGCGCCGCGAGCCCTTCCTCGACCAGCGCCGCCCGGCAGTCGACCAGCCGGGCGATCTCCGCGCCGTACAGCTGGGCGCGGTCCGGTACGGAGGCGATGTCGGGCTCGTCGTACTGGCCGATGTCGGCCGTGTACGTGCACGGCACCGCTCCCTTCTCACGCATCCACGCGACCGCCACCGAGGTGTCGAGGCCGCCGGAGAAGGCAATGCCGACGCGTTCGCCGACGGGGAGGGAAGTGAGGACTTTGGACACGATGAAGATTATGCACGAGGCTGCATGATCATACAAACGTTGCCTTCGTCACGGCGTGTCGCCCACCGGTCACCCGGCCAGGAACGCCTCCACCACCGCGTTGAACGCGGGCGGGTTCAGCAGGAACGGGAAGTGCGAGGTGGCCACGTCGGCGGTGAAGACGTGCAGCCTCGCGCCGGGGATCCGGTCGGCCACGTACGCCTGCGAGGACACGCTGACGTGGCTGACCTCGGACCCCACGACCAGCGTCGGCACGTCGATCGCGGGCAGCACGTCCCGCCAGTCCTGGGCGCAGTGGTCGAACAGCAGCGGCACCGCGCCCGCCGCCGGGACCGTGTCCAGCTCGCCCGCCACGAACTCCCACACGTCCTCCGGCACGCCTCCGGGGAACATGCCGCGCACGAAGTCCTCGCGGACCTTCCCGCCGTCCGGCCCCGCCAGGCCGCCACCCAGCGCGACCAGCGCGTCCACGTCGAAGATCGCCCCGCACTCGACCTGCTCCCGCGGGCTCATCCACGGGACCGCCGCCACCGCGGACGGCTGGTCCACGGCGACGAACCGGCGGATCCGGCCGGTGCCGTGGCTGTCGATCAGGCTCCACCACAGCGACACGCCCATCGACCACCCGAGCGCGTCGACCTCGTCGAGCCCGAGGTGGTCGAGCAGCTCGACGACGTCGGCGGCCAGCCGGGCGATCCGGTAGCCGTGGTCGGGCTTGGCCGACAGGCCGTGGCCGCGGTGGTCGAGGGTGATCACCCGGTGGGCGTCGCCCAGGTCGGCGAACTGGTGCCGGAACATGGCCTGCGTCTGGCCCCAGCCGGGCAGCAGCACCAGCGGGAAGCCGTCGCCGCCGCGGTCCTGGTAGGCCAGGTCCACGCCGTCGGAGGTGGTGAACACGGGCATGGCGATCGTCCTCTCGGGGAAGGTGTCAGCAGGCGCGCACGTGCAGGCCGCCGTCGACGGGCAGCAGGACGCCGGTGATGTAGCGGGACTCGTCGGAGGCGAGGAACAGCGCCGCGTCGGCCACGTCCTGGGCCGCGCCCATCGCCCCGGTCGGGCTGCGGGCGGCGCGATCGGCCCGCGTCGCGGCCTCGGAGCCCCCCGCGAGCTGCCGGTACACCAGCGGCGTGTCGATCAGGCCCGCGAGGATCGCGTTCGCGCGCACCCCGCGTCCGGCGTACTCGACGGCGAGGGTGCGGGTCAGCTGGTTGACCGCCGCCTTCGCCGCCGCGTAACCGGGGTAGGGGTAGCCGGTGGAGCGGATGGAGGCAACCGAGGACATCGTGATGAGCGAGCCGCCACGCACCGCGAGGTGCGGCAACGTGTGCTTGGCGGCCAGGAACACCGTGTCGAGGTTGAGCGCGAACGACGCGCGCCAGGCGTGCAGCGCCATGTCCTCCACCGAGCCCAGCGCCGTGCCGCCGATGTTGGTGTGCACCACGTCGACCGCCCCGAACGCGGCGACCACGGCCGCGACGGCGGCGCGGACCTGGTCGTCGTCGGTCGCGTCGGCGACCAGCGCGAGCGCCTCGCCGCCCTCGGCGACGACCGCCGCCACCGTGCGTTCGGCGGCCTCGGCGTCGGCGTCCACCACGGCGACGCGCGCGCCGTGCCGGGCGAACGTGGTGGCGGTGGCGAAGCCGATACCCGTCACGCCTCCCGGTCCCGCGCCGCGGTGGCCGCCGCCGACGACGACCGCCACGCGGCCCGCCAACCTCCCGTCGCTCACGCCGTGTTCCCGATGCTCCGGCCGGACAGCCGTCGTTCCAGGGTCTTCGCGGCGACGTGCAGCAGTCCGGCGATCTCCGTGCGCCGCTCGGCGCGCATCCGCTGCTCCACGCCCGCCACCGTGATGGCGGCGGACCCGTCGGGCAGCGCCACGGCGACGCCCCACGCGCCGGGGCACACGCGGCCGTCGTTGAACGACCAGCCCCGCCGCCGGGTGTCCGCGACCATGGCGAGGATCCGGGCCCGGTCGAGCAGCGGGTAGTCGGTCGCGATCCACTCCGCGTCGCGGTCCAGCGAGGCCGCCACGGCGTCGTCGTCCTCCAGCGCGAGCAGGGCGATCCCGCCCGCGTTGACGCCGAGGGGGTGGGTGTCGCCGACGGTCAGCACGTACGTGCGGATCTGCCCCAAGCCGTCCTCGCGGTGCAGGCACAGGCACTCCTGCCCGCGCCGGACGGTGAGCAGCACGGTCTCGCGGGTGCGGGCGGCGAGGTCGGCCAGCAGCGGCCGGGCGATCCGCTGGACGCTCGTGCGCCGGGCGGCGAGCGCCCCGACCAACTGGGCCTCCTCGCCGAGGCGGTAGCGCGAGGTGCGCGGGTCCCGCTCGGCGAACCCGGCCGCGACGAGCGCCGCGAGCAGCCGGTGCACGGTGGGCTTGGCGAGTCCGCTGGCGCGCACCAGGTCGCCCAGCCCGCAGCCGTACTCGGTGGCGCCGCCGCTGGTCGCGAGCAGCCGCAGCACGTGCAGCACCCGGCCCGCCGACTGCGCGCCCGAGGGGGATCCGGTCCACGGGGTGGACCGGTCGTCGAGGTCGTCCGAAGCGTTCACCGCGCTGCTCCACGTCGTCGTCGATGCAGGTCAGCGCACCATAGACCGCGGTGAGGCCCGGCGGTCCACATCGCGGACCGGTGATTCGACCCGGTTCAGCGGCGGTAGAGGAGCAGCGCGATGTCGTCGTCGGGCTCCTCGCCGACGAGGTCGCGGGCGAGCCGGTCCGCGACCTCCTCCAGCGGCGACTCCCGGTGGGCGACGAGTGCCGCCGCGGCGCGCTCCAGGCCCACGTCCAACGACTCGCCTCGCCGTTCGACCAGCCCGTCGGTGTAGAGCAGCAGCGTCGCCTCGACGGGCAGCACCGCGGTCGTCTCCTCCCGGCGTGCGGAGACCAGCACGCCGAGCGGCACGAACAGGGCTTGGTCCAGCAGATGGCTGCGGCCGTCGGCCTCGGCCACCATCGCGGGCAAGTGTCCCGCGCTGGCGTACACGACCTCCCCGCACTCGGGGTTCACGACCGCGCAGAACACCGTCGTGCACCGCGCGCCCGGCAGGAGCGCGGCGAACCGGTCCAGCGACTCCAGCACCCGCGCGGGCCGCCCGTCCTGGAGCAGCAGGGCGCGGGCGGCGCTGCTCAGCTGTCCCATGACCGCGGCGGCGTCCAGCCCGTGCCCCACGACGTCGCCGACCACGACCCCGTACCGGCCGTCCGGCAGCGCCACCACGTCGTACCAGTCGCCGCCGACCTGCGAGACCGCGGGCTCGTACCGCACCACGAACCCCTCGGGCAGCACGACCGGCCCCAGGATGGCGCGCTGCAAAGTCAGCGCGACCTGCGACAACTCGGCGAGCAGGGTGCGTTCACGGGCTTCGGCGCGGACGCGCGCGGTGATGTCGGTGAAGATGACCGCGACCTCGCGGCGGGTCTCCGGGTCCACGCAGAACGCGTACAGCTCCAGCACCCGGCCGTACGTGCCCAGGCTCTGCTGGAACCGCGTCGACCGCCCGGTGCGCAGCACCTCGTCGAAGATCCGGTACCAGTCCTCCGGCTCGCCGGGGAGCACCTCGCGCATGGTCCGGCCCACGACGCCGACGACCCCGGACTGCGTCTCCAACGCCGGGTTGGCGGCGACGTACCGGAAGTCCAGTTGGCCCTCGACCGCGGTCGTCGCGCGTTCGAGGACGCAGAACCCCTCGTCCAGCAGGTCGAACAACGCAAGGTCGGTCCTCGCCGTGACCACGTCCACCTCCATCAGCCGCTCGAGGCCGACCACGGGGAGTGACCCGTGAGCAGGCTACGACATCACGCACCGTGTCGAACCGACAGCGGCTCAGGTGATGGACGCGCGGAACTGGTACCGGTCGCCCCGGTACGCCTGGTCGGTCAGCTCCAGCGGGTACCCGTGCTGGCTGAAGGTGAACTGCCGCGCCATCAGCACCGGCACGGACGTGCCGTCCAGCTCCAGCGCACGGCGCTCCTCGCGGTTCGGCGGCCGTGCCTCGACCGCGTACTCGGCCCGGCGCGGGATCTGCGGCGGGTCGGCGGTCAGCAGGGTGGCGTACAGCGAGGCGTGCGCGAAGTCGGTGTCGGCCAGCGCCGGGCACAGGGCCAGCGGCAGCCGGTTGTGCTCCAGCACCACGACCATGCCGTTGGCGTAGCGGAGCCGCCGCATCTCGAACAGGTCGTCGCCGGGGGTCATCCGCAACCGCTGCGCCTCGCGCACGGTGCACGGGCGGACCCGCGACAGCAGCATCTTCGTGGTGGTCGGGATGCGGTGCTTGCGGGCGTGGTCGGCGAAGCCCTCGACGTGCGCGGCGGAGGTCGCGCTGAGCACCTCGCCCGCGATGAACCACCCGCGCGAGGGCGCCGCCTGCACCGCGCCGTGCTCGGCGAGCAGCGCGAGCGCGGACCGCAGCGTCACCCGTGACACGTGGTAGCGGTCGCCCAGGATCCGCTCGGACGGCAGCCGGTCGCCGACGCGGGCGCCGCTCACCCGGAGGTCCTCCCACAGCCACCGGGCGACCCGCTCGTACAGGGGGACCGAATCCGGGTCCAACGCTCCTCGCGGGAGCTCCAGCGACGGCAGCCCCCGTTCCGCTCCGGGCATACCGGTACCATACCAGTAGCATTCTCATTGCAGACCGCACACGGCCTCCCTACCGTCTCGCGGCATGCCGGACCCCCTCACCACCACGGCTTTCGACCCCGCGCTGTGGACCACCCGCGAGATCGCCCACCAGCCCGAGGTCTGGCGCGAGCTGGCCGCGTCCCTGCACCGCGACCGGGAGCGGATCGCCGGGTTCCTCGCCCCGCTGACCGCCCGCGAGGACCTGCGGGTCGTCCTCACCGGCGCGGGCACGTCGGCGTTCGCGGGGCAGATCGTCGCCCCCGCCCTGGCTCGCGCGCTCCACCGCCGAGTGGACGCCGTGGCCACCACCGACCTGGTGAGCAACCCGCGCGACCACTTCGCCGACGACGTGCCCACGCTGCTGGTGTCCTTCGCCCGCTCGGGCGACAGCCCCGAGTCCCTGGCGGCGGTCCGCCTCGCCGACGAGCTGCTATCGGAGCCCCACCACCTGGTCCTGACCTGCAACCCGGACGGCGCGCTCTACCGGAGGGCGACCGGCCTGGCGCTGCTGATGCCCGAGGACGCCCACGACCGCGGGTTCGCGATGACCTCCAGCGCCACCTCGATGATGCTGGCCGCGCTGGTCGTCCTCGGCGGTCTCGACGACGTCGCCAGGCTCGCGGAGGCGGCCGACACGGCGTTGCCCGCGCTGGCGAGGCTCGACCTGGACGCGGACCGGGTCGTCTACCTGGGCAGCGGCGCGCTCGCCGGAGCCGCGCGCGAGTCCTCGCTCAAGCTCATCGAGCTGACCGCGGGCCGGGTCGTGAGCTACTTCGACACGCCGCTGGGGTTCCGGCACGGGCCCAAGTCGGTGCTCACCGACTCCACGGTCGTCGTCGTGTACCTCTCCAACGACCCCTACACGCGCCGCTACGACCTCGACATCGTGCACGAGCTGCGCCGAGCCCTGCCCGAGGGGCGTGTGGTGTCCGTCGGCTGCCTCGGCGACGACGAGACGTGGTCGTTCCCGACGCTCGGCGGCCTGTCCGACTCGGCCGCCGCGCCGGTGCTCCTGCTCGTCGCCCAGCACCTCGCGCTCGCCCGGTCGCTCGCGCTGGGTCTCGACCCCGACAACCCGTTCCCGGCCAACGAGGTCAACCGCGTCGTGAAGGGAGTCACCATCCATGGACTCGACCAGTGACGACGGGGTGTTCCTCGGTGTCGACGGCGGTGGGACGAAGACGGCGTTCGCGCTGGTCCTCGCCGATGGCACGGTCGCGGCCACCGCGCTCGCGCCCAGCTGCTACTACCTCGGCCAGAGCATCGACCTGGTCCGGGACGTGCTGGGCGCCGGGGTCGACGCCGTGTGCGCCGACGCCGGGACCACCCCGGACCTGATCACCCACGCGTTCGTCGCGCTCCCCGGCTACGGCGAGGTCAGCGCCGACCTCACGACGCTGGACGCCATCCCCGGCGAGGTGCTCGGCCACCCGCGGTACGGCTGCGACAACGACATGGTCGCGGGCTGGGCGGGGTCGCTCGGCGCGGTCGACGGCGTGAACGTGATCGCCGGGACCGGGTCGATGGCCTACGGCGAGCACGACGGCCGACGGCTGCGCGTGGGCGGCTGGGGCGAGCTGTTCGACGACGAGGGCTCGGCCTACTGGATCGCGGTCCGGGGGCTGGCCGCGTTCGCGAAGATGTCCGACGGCAGGCTGCCCACCGGTCCCCTGCGCGAGCGCCTGGCGGGCCACCTGCGGCTGGCCGCCGACCTGGACCTCGTCGACGTGGTCCTCAACCGCTGGCAGGGCGACCGGGCCCGGATCGCGGCGCTGGCGCGGGTCGTCACGGAGGCGGCCGAGGACGGCGACACCGCGTGCCGGGAGATCCTCCGCGACGCCGGGCACGCGCTGGCGGGCCTGGTCACGTCCACGATCGCCCACCTCGACTACGGGGCCGACGAGGTCGTCCCCGTGTCGTGGTCGGGCGGGGTCTTCAGCAACGAGGCCGTGCGCACCGCGTTCCGCGAGCACCTCGCCGACGCGCCGGTGGACCTGCGCGACCCGCTCCTCCCCCCGGTCCTCGGCGCCGCGCTGCACGCGGCCCGGCTGGCGGGCCGCCCGCTGCGCCCCGAGGCCGTCACCAGGTTGCGGGCGCACGCGCCCACCGTGTTCCCAGGAGGCAGTGATGAGTGATCGCGGTTCGACCGGCTGGATCCCCTACGCCGGGCTGCTGGTGCTGTTCTGGGGCGTGTGGGGCGCGTTCTCCGGCGCCCCGACCTCGCTCTACGGCTACCCCAACGAGATGGTGTACATCCTCTGGGCGTTCACCATGCTCATCCCCGCCTTCTTCGCGCTGCGGGGGCACAAGCTCGACCGGCGGCCGATCGCGGCCGTGTACGGCCTGGTCGTCGGGCTGACCGGCGCGGGCGGCCAGCTGGTGCTGTTCAAGGCGTTGAGCACCGGACCGGCGTACCTGATCTTCCCGCTCATCTCCATCTCCCCCGCCATCACCGTGCTGATGGCCGTGGCGATCCTGCGGGAACGCGTCCGCGGCCTGGCCACGGTCGGGCTGGTCGCCGCGCTGGCGTCGATCGTCCTGTTCAGCATCACCAGCGGGTCCGGTGACGCGACCGGCGGGTCGTGGCTCGTGCTGGCGCTGGTCGTGACGGTCGCCTGGGGCGTGCAGGCCTACTTCATGAAGAAGGCCGCCACGGTCGGGGTGAACGACGCGACGACGTTCGCGTGGATGACGGTCAGCGGCCTGCTGCTGGTCCCGGTGGCCTGGTTCATGATGGGCGACTTCCCCGGCGACGCCCCCTGGCAGGCGCCCGCGCTGACACTGGGCACGCAGCTGCTCAACGCCGTGGGCGCGCTGTTCCTCGTCATGGCGCTCTCGCGCGGCAAGGCCGCGATCGTCGCGCCGGTCACCAACGCGCTCGCGCCCGTGCTGACCATCGTGCTGTCGCTCATCGCCTACCAGACGCTGCCGACGGTCTACGCGCTCATCGGGATCGTCCTCGCCCTCGGCGGCTCGACGCTCATGGTCTACGCCGACGAGTCCCGCGGCGCGGACCAGGTGCGGCCGGACGGGGCCGTGCTCGACAAGCCCGTCCCCTAGCCCTCGTCCTCCACGCGCACGAGGTGCGCCCGCTCCACGCGGTAGCCGACGCCGCGGACGGTGCCGATGAACTCGGCGCCGTCCCGGCCGAGCTTGGCGCGGATCCGGCGCACGTGCACGTCGATGGTGCGGGTGTCGACCGGCGAGGACATCCGCCACACCCGGTTCATCAGCGCCGACCGCCCGTGCACCCGCCGCGGCTCGCGGCACAGGTGCAGCAGGAGGTCGAACTCCAGCCGGGTCAGCGGCACCGGCACGCCGCGGTGCAGGACGCGGCGGGAGGCCGCGAGGACGCGCAGTTCGGGAGCGCCCCGCTGGAGCGGCACGTCGACGTCCAGCTGCGGGATGTCGACGTCCAGGCGGGCCTCGTCGAACGCGGAGCGCAGTGCGGTGGCCACGGTGTCGGCCACCGCCGACGCGCCTGCCGTGCTCGCGCGGATCACCAGGGTGATCTCGACGGTGTCGGGGGAACGGGTGGCGGTCACGGAATGATCCGATCAAGTCCGGTGGCGGCGGTCAACGTCGTCCACGGGCTGGACGGGGCTTGCCCTTCGCCGGGGAACCGGGGCGGGTTGGTGGGTCGGGAGAAGTCGAGGTAGTCTCGATTTAGCTGATCACGACCCCTGCCCGCCGGAGGTCCTACGTGGGGAACGCTCCCCCGCCCGCGCGTCGACCGGTGCGCGCGGACGGGCGCCGCAACTACGACGCGATCCTGCGGGTCGCTCGGGAATCCTTCCAGGCCAAGGGATCCGCGGCCTCGCTCGAGGAGATCGCGACCGGGGCGGGCGTCGCCGTCGGCACGCTCTACGGGCACTTCGCCACGCGGGAGTCGCTGATCGAGGCGACCACCCGCGACGGCCTGACCGCGCTGCTCGCGCACGGTGAACTGGTGGCGGCGGGCGACGACCCGCTCGGGGCGTTGATGGACTGGACGTGCGAGGCGGTGCTGTTCTCCAGCACGTTCCGCGGCCTGGCCGCGGTACTGGCGCAGGGGATGCGCGACGAGGACAGCCACTGGCACGAGGGCTGCCTGGCGATGGAGCGGTGCGGCGCCACCCTGCTGCGCGCGGCCCAGGACACGGGCCGGGTCCGCGGCGACCTCACGTCACGGGAGCTGTTCGACCTGATCAGCGCCGCCGCGTGGGTCCGGGAGACCTCCCCGGCCGCTGCCGACCGGAGTGGACGACTGCTGGAGCTGTTCGTGGAGGGCATCGCCCGGCCCTGACGCTCCGCTGTGGACGGTCGCCGCCGGCTGGGCTCCGCGGACCGAGCCCAGCCGGTCGCGCAGCGCCGTGAGCCTGCCGATCTCGGCGTCGAGCGCGGCGATCCGGCGCTCGACGACACCGCTCGTCCGCGTGCACACGCCTTCGCCGTAGCGCGGCAGGACGTCGTCCTCCAGCAGGTGCAGGCGGTCGGCGCACGCCGCGACGTCCTCCACGGTGAGGCCGTGGGCCAGGAGTTCGCGGATGACGCGCACCCGTGCGACCTCCTGCTCGCCGTACAGCCGTTGGCCGGTGCGGGTGCGCCGCGGCGGGGGCAGCAGCCCGCGCTGCTCGTAGAACCTCAGCGCCCGTGGCGTGGTGCCCGCGGCCGCCGCGGCGTCACCGATCCTCATCCCGTCCTCCTACAGCTCCACGACGACCGTGCCGACGTGCCTGCCGCCGATCACGTCGTGCAACGCCTCGGCCGCGTGGTCGATGCCCCGGACGCGGACGTGCGAGAAGGTGATCGCACCGTCCCGCAGCCACGTGCCGAAGCGCTCGGTCCACTCCGCCTTGGCCCTCGGGTCGCCCGGATCGCTGAACCCACGGAGGGTGATCCCCTTGAGGATGAGCTGGAAGGCGTCCAGTTCGACCGGGGCGACCGCGCCGGACAGGCGCGGCCGCAACTGGCTCGCCAGGGTGCCGACCAGCACGATCCGCGCGCCGGGGCGGGCGCGGGCGACGGCCGCGCGCAGGTGGTCGCCGCCGACGTTGTCCACGACGACGTCGACCTCCTCGGTGAGCGGGGCTCCGCCGACCAGGACGGTGTCGTAGCCGAGGTCCGCGGTCATCCGGTCGGCCTTCTCCGGTGAGCCGGTGGTGCCGATGACCCGGCCCGCGCCGAGTGCGCGGGCGATCTGGCCCGCGAGCGAGCCCACTCCCCCGGCCCCGGCGGTGACGAGCACGGTCTCACCGGGCACGAGAGCGCCGTAGCGGGTCAGCGCCGTGTACGCCGTCCACCCCGACCCGAGGTGGGCCACCGGGTCGGGCAGCGCGTCGCCGAGCGGCACGCACGCCTCGGCGGGCAGGACCGCGTGCTCGCGCCAGCCCAGCCAGTGGAAGACCAGGTCACCGGGACTCAGACCGCTGTCCTCCGGCGCGGTGACGACCTCGCCGACGGTCGCGGACGGCGGCGACTCGCCCGGCCGCACCGAGGGCAGCGGCGTGCCCTCGGCCGCGCCGGACAGCAGGGTCCGCAGCCGGGCGGACACCTGGAAGAACCGGTTGCGCACCAGCACTTGACCGGCCGAGGGCGTGGGCACGGGGGTGGTGACGACCTCGAAGTGCTCCGGGCGTGGCAGGCCTTCGGGCACGGCGACGAGGCGGACTTCACGGGACACGGCGGGCTCCTCCACGGGATCGGAGCGGGGACGCTAACCCCTGACCCGCGCGTCAGGGTCAAGTCGGACGAACCGGTCCTGATCGGCCAAACGTGCCACAACGAACGTCGCTACCGCTCCGGGTGTCCAGCCCGCAAGCTCGACGAGGCTTTCCCAATCCCTGCGGAGGCAGCCTTGTTCTCGAAGAAGTCCACCCTGTCGCTGGCGAGCGCCCTGCTGCTCACCGGCACCCTGTTGAGCCCGCTGACGGCGTCGGCGGCGCCGGCCGCGACCGTGGCCGCCCCGGACATCCCGGTGGCCAACGTCCAGGCCCACCTCACCAACCTCCAGTCGATCGCCACGGCCAACAGCGGCAACCGGGCGCACGGCAGGCCCGGCTACCGCGCGTCGATCGACTACGTGAAGGCCAAGCTGGACGCGGTCGGGTTCCAGACGTCGTTGCAGCAGTTCACGTCGAGCGGCGCGACCGGGTGGAACCTGATCGCCGACTGGCCCGGCGGCGACCCGAACAACATCCTCATGCTGGGCGGCCACCTGGACAGCGTCACGGCCGGTCCGGGCATCAACGACAACGGCACCGGGTCCTCCGGCATCCTCGAGGTCGCGCTGACCGTGGCGGCCCAGCAGTTCCAGCCCGCCAAGCACCTGCGCTTCGGCTGGTGGGGCGCGGAGGAGCTGGGCCTGGTCGGCTCGACGTTCTACGTCAACTCGCTGTCGTCGACCGAGAAGGCGAAGATCAAGACGTACCTGAACTTCGACATGACCGGCTCGCCGAACCCCGGCTACTTCGTCTACGCGGGCGCGAGCCAGCCCTCGGGTTCGGTGGCCGTGCAGCAGATGCTGGTGGACTACTACACGTCGATCGGCGTGCAGACCGAGCTGACCGAGGTCGGCGGGCGTTCCGACCACGCCGCGTTCGCGCGGGCGGGCATCGCCACCGGCGGCACGTTCGCGGGCGCCGAGGTGGTCAAGACCGCCGCGCAGGCCGCCAAGTGGGGCGGCACGTCCGGCGTCGCCTTCGACCGCTGCTACCACCGCTCGTGCGACACGATCGACAACGTCAACGTCGCCGCGCTCGACCGCAACACCGACGCCATCGCCCACGCCCTGTGGACGCTGGCCCAGGGGACCCCGCCGCCCACCGGCCCGAAGTTCGAGAACACCGCCGACGTGACGATCCCCGACCTGACCACGGTCGAGAGCCCGATCACCGTCTCCGGCGTCACCGGCAACGCCCCGGCCGCCTTGGCGGTCGGCGTGGACATCACCCACACCTACCGGGGTGACCTGGTGATCGACCTGGTCGCCCCGGACGGCACCGCGTTCCGGCTGAAGTCGTCCGGCAGCGACAGCGGCGACGACGTCGTCGCGACCTACACGGTCAACGCCTCCGGCGAGGTCGCCAACGGCGTGTGGAAGCTCCGGGTCCAGGACGTCGCCCGCCAGGACACCGGCCGGATCAACGGCTGGTCGCTCCAGTTCTGACCTGACACCTCCGGTCGGTGGTGAGGCCCCCGAGCCCCACCACCGACCGGATGCTCAAGCCCCCGCTACCGCCACCCGCACCGGCTCGGCCGCTCGCGGCGTGGCCGCGGGCGTCGGGCGAGGTGTGGTGGTGGGGCGCTTGGTCAGGAAGTCGTTGGGCAGGGCCAGGCGGATGACCTTGCGCCACGCGGACGCGACCTGCTTGGGCAGGGAGCCGGTGGTGTAGGTCAGGCCGTAGCGCTCGAACAGGTTCTGCACCACGGGGGCGATCTCCTGGTAGCGGTTGCTCGGCAGGTCGGGGAACAGGTGGTGCTCCACCTGGAACGACAGGTTGCCCGTCATGATGTGCATCAACGGGCCGCCGCTGATGTTCGCCGAGCCCAGCATCTGGCGCAGGTACCACTCGCCGCGGGTCTCGCCCTCGATCGACGTGCGCTCGAAGGTCTCGACGCCCTCGGGGAAGTGGCCGCACATGATGACCGAGTGGGTCCACAGGTTGCGGATGAGGTTGGCCGTGAGGTTCGCGGCCAGCGTCGTGGGCGCGGACGGGCCGGACAGCAGCGGGTGGACGACGTAGTCCTTCGCGGCCTGGCGGCGGACCTTGCGCAGCGTCGCGGACAGGCGTTCGCGGAAGCCGGGGTCGTTGCGGCGCTTCTTGCTGCTGAGGTTCTTGCCGAGTTCCAGGTCGTACGCGGCGATGCCGTACTGGAAGAAGATCGCGTTGATCAGGTTCCACAGCGGCTGCCCCAGGTGGGCGGGGTACCACTTCTGGCCCTCGTCGACGCGCATGATGCCGTAGCCGAGGTCGTTGTCCTTGCCCAGGACGTTCGTGTACGTGTGGTGCAGCTCGTTGTGCGAGTGCTTCCACTGGTCGGCGGGCGAGGCGTGGTCCCACTCCCACGTGGTGGAGTGGATCTTCGGGTCGCGCATCCAGTCCCACTGGCCGTGCATGACGTTGTGGCCGATCTCCATGTTCTCCAGGATCTTGGCCACGGCCAGCGCCGCCGTCCCGACGAACCACGCGGGCTTGTAGCGGGACGCGAGCAGCACGGCCCGGCCGCCCATCTCCAACGCCCGCTGGGTCTTGATCACCTTGCGGATGTACGCGGCGTCGCTCGCGCCGCGGCTGGCGATCACCTTCTCCCGCAACGCGTCCAGCTCGCGGCCCAGGTTCTCGACGTCCTCGGCGGTCAGGTGCGCGATCGGGTTGTGGTCCTGCTTCTGGATCGTGGTCATGGCGTCCTCAGGTGAAGGGGGTCAGATGCCGAGACGGCAGGGGCCCGCCGCGGCGGACACGCAGGTCTGGACGGGGATGGCGTCGCCGTCGACGGCGGTGGTGACGTGGCCGTTGCGCAGGTCGCGCACGGAGCCCTCGCGCAGCGGGATGACGCAGCCGAAGCAGATGCCCATCCGGCACCCGGACGGCATGAGCACGCCGTTGGCCTCGCCGGTGTCGAGCAGCGAGGTGGCCGCGTCGGCCTCGGCGGTGACGCCGGTGTCGGCGAACGTGACCGCGCCGCCGTCGCCCACGGCGAGCACGACCGGCCGGAACCGCTCGGTGCGCAGCTCCAGGCCCGCGGCGTCGTAGGTCTCCTGCAACGCGTCGAGCAGCCCGTTCGGACCGCACGCCCACGTCTGCCGCGTCGCGAAGTCCGGGACCAGCTCGGCCAGCCGTGCCGGGGTTAGCCGACCGTCGACGGCGGTGTGCACCTCGACCAGCCGCAGCCCGCCACGAGCGGCGAGCGCCCGGAGCTGGGCGCCGAAGACGACGTCCTCGGGCCGCGGCGCGGAGTGCACGAGCACGACGTCGTCGAGCCGCCCGACGCCGTCGCGGAGCATGCCCATCACCGGGGTGATGCCGCTGCCCGCCGTGACGAACAGGGCTTTCGCGGGCCGGTCGCGCGGCAGCGTGAAGTCGCCCGCGGCCTGGTCGAGGTGCACGACCGTGCCGACCTTGGTCCGGCGGACGAGCTGCGTCGACACGATGCCGTCCGGCACGGCCGTGACCGTGACGGTGATGACGCCGTCGGGGCGCGGCGGCGAGGTCAGCGAGTACGAGCGCCACTGGCGGACGCCGTCGACCTCGACGCCGAGCCGCACGTACTGGCCCGCGGTGTGGCCCGCCCAGCCGCGACCGGGGCGGATGGCGAGCGACACGGCGTCACGGGTCTCCTGGCGCTGCCCGACGATCCGGCCGCGCAGGCCGCTGCCGCCGTGCAGCGGGTCGAGCAGCTCCCAGAAGTCACTGGGCACGAGCGGCGTGGTGACGAGCTCGGCGAACCGGCGCGCGCGGTGGCGCAGCGAGGCCGTGGCCGGAGTCCGTGTTGTCGACATGACTCCAGCGTGTCAACATCGTGAGGTAAATTCCTGTGTCTTCGACGTGAATCGAGCCCCGTTCTTTGTCCCCTGCGAACAATGAGTTCCAGCTCCCCGCGTCGGTGGCGGCGGCGATGCGGTCCGAGCTGGCCTCGGTCGCCGAGCACACGGTCGCGGCCGTCGTCGACGACGTGCCCGCGTACGCGGAGGTGTTCACGGGCGGGACGGGCCGGACGATCGAGCGGGCCGTGCAGCTGGCGCTGGGCGGGTTCCTGGAGCTGACGGCGGGCACGGCGGGCGCGGACGCGGGCACTCCCCTGGGCCCGGCGCTGGACGGGGCGTACGCGCTCGGCCGCGGCGAGGCCCGCAGCGGCCGGTCGATGGACGCGCTGCTGGCGGCCTACCGCATCGGCGCGCGGGTGGCGTGGCGGGAGCTGAGCGCCATCGCGGCGGCCGAACGCCTGCCGTCCGGCGAGATGGCCCGGTTCGCCGAGCGGCTGTTCGCCTACATCGACCAGCTCTCCGCGTTGAGCGTGGCCGGGCACGCCGACGAGCTGGCCACCACCGGCCGGGTCCGCCAGCAGTTCCTGGACCGGCTGGCACGCGGCCTGCTCACCGGCAGTTCCCCCGACGCCCTGGTGTCGGCGGCGGAACGGGCGGGGTGGGAGCCGCCGCGATCGCTGACCGCCGTGATCGTCCCGGAGGCACGGGCGCGCGGCGTGCTGGTGCGGCTGGACCCGCGCACCCTCCAGGCCGACGACGAGGTCCCGGAGACGGGGTTGACGGTGCTCCTGGTCCCCGACGTCGAGGGTCGGTCCCGACCCGCGCTGACCGGCGCGCTCGTCGGCGTGGGCGCGGTGCTCGGTCCGGCGCGGCCGTGGACGCGGGTGCGGTCGTCGTACCTGCGGGCCCAGCGGGCGGTGCGGCTCGGCCTCCAGCCGACCGGGACCGCCCCGCTGGACACCGAGCAGCGGCTCGCCGACCTGGTCCTGCGGTCCGACCCGGAGGCGCTGGACGACCTGCGCGCCCAGGTGCTGGCCCCGCTGGACGGTCTGCGGTCCGGCCCGCGGGTCAAGCTGGTGGAGACGCTGCGCTCGTGGCTGCTGCACCACGGCAGGCGCGACGAGATCGCCGCCGACCTGTTCGTGCACCCGCAGACGGTCCGCTACCGCATGAGTCAGCTGCGCGAGCTGTACGGGTCGGGGCTGGAGGACCCGACGACCGTGCTGGAGCTGACCATCGCGCTGGGCTCGGCCAGGACGGACGGCGAACCGTGAGCGGGCTCCGTCCGCTCGACGCGGACCGCGGCGATGCCGCCCAGGATCAGCGCCCCGCCGAAGAACTGGAGGGGCGTCAGCTCCTCGCCCAGCAGCAGCCAGGCGAACAGCGAGGCCGAGACGACCTCCAGCAGGCCGACGAACGACGCCACCCGCGAGCCGAGGAGCCCGGACGCGGTGATGCCCGCCGCGTAGGCCAGCGCCGTGCCGATGACCGCGACGATGACCAGCGGGACCCACCACGGCGTGGCCGTGCCGAACAGCGGCAGGTCGCCGAACGAGGTCGTGAACGGCAGCAGCCCGGTCACCCCGACCAGCGCGAGGACGGGGACGGCCAGCAGCAGCCCGGCCCCGGCGAGCGCGACCGGCGGGAGGCCGTCGCTGGGCCGGGCGGCGATGACGAAGTACACGGCGCAGCCGATCGCCGCGCCGAAGGCGACCAGCAGGCCGACCGGGTCGACGGTCTGGATCGCGCCGGGGCCGATCACCAGCACCAGGCCGACGGCCGCGAGCACCGAGCCGACCAGCACGGCCGGTCCCGGCGTCCGGCGGGTGCTCGCCCAGGCGAACCCGACCAGCAGCAGCGGGGCGAGGAACTCGATGAGCAGCGCGGTCGCGACCGGGATGCGCTGGATGGCGGCGAAGTAGAGGACCTGGGTGATGGCCACGCCGACGACGCCCATGCCGACGACCCGCCAGCGGGCCCGCCACAGGGCGTTCCACCGGCCGCGCAGCGACACGAGGACGAACGGGAGGAGCACGGTGCCGGCGATGAGCGCGCGGACCGTGACGGCCGCGACCGGGGACCAGCCCGCTTCCAGCAGCGGCTTCAGCAGCGCGCCGGACGTGCCGAACGCGAGGAAGGAGATCGTCGCGGCCACCAGACCCGTGGACGTCGGCGAGAACCTCATGCTGCCTCCCAATGACCAGGTCTGTCATGACCTAACCTGCTTGACGCCCCTGACGCTAAGTCCCACCCGAGTAAGGAGTCAAATTGCATTTTGCCCCTGACACGGAGGAGTCCCTCAGCTTCATGGTCTCCCTCTGCAACACCGACCCCGGAGCGTCGCGGAACGGTGACGACGAGTTGGCGACCGTGGACCTGCTCGGCGCGATGCTGGCCCGCTATCCCTACACCGGGCGAATAGACCACGACGAGGCCGAGCTGCGGGAGGTGCACCGGACGCGCGCCCTCGTGCGGCGGGTGTGGACCCTCGACCGCGACGAGGCCGTCGAGGCGGTGAACAAGATCCTCCGCGACGCGAAGGCGCTGCCGTACCTCACCCGGCACGACGACCTGGACTGGCACATGCACGCGACGGACCCGGACGCGCCGCTCGCCGAGCGCTTAGGGGTGGAGGCGGCGCTCGCGCTGATGGACGTGATCCGGATGAACGAGATGGACCGGCTGCGGATCTGCGCGGCGGACGACTGCACCGGGCTCGTGCTCGACCTGTCCCGCAACGGCGCCAAGCGGTTCTGCAGCGTGCGGTGCGGCAACCGGATGAACATGATCGCCTTCCGCGAGCGCCAGGCGGGCGGCACGTGACCGCCCGCCCGTCCTCGACTACAGCACGCCCTCCTCCAGGTCCGCGGCCGAGATCACCGCGGCGACGGCCTCGACCGTGGGCGCGGCGAACAGCGCCCGCAACGGCACCGCCACGCCGAACCGCCGCCGCAGCGCCTCCAGCAGCCGGGTGGCCCGCAGGCTGTCCCCGCCCAGCGCGAAGAAGCTCTGGTCGCGCCCCACGGCGTCCACGTCGAGCAGCTCCGCCCAGATCCGCGCCACCTCGACCTCGCACTCGCCGCGCGGTGCCTCCCCCCGCGGCCGGGCGGGTGCGGCCAGCGCCGCCACCGCCGCGCGGTCGACCTTCCCGTTGGCGCTCAACGGCACCTCGTCCAGCACCACGACGTGCTCCGGCACCATGTGGCCCGGCAGCACCGTCGCCGCGTGCGCCAGCGGGTCCGCTCCCACGACCGCCGCGACCAGGCGGCGGTCCTCGGTGACGACCGCGACGGCGTGCGTGACACCGGGCGCGGACAGCAGCGCTGCCTCCACCTCGCCGAGTTCGACGCGGTAGCCGCGCAGCTTCACCTGGTGGTCGTCGCGGCCGAGGAACTCCAGCCTGCCGTCCGGCCAGTACCGGCCCACGTCCCCGGTGCGGTACCAGCCGTCCACGAACTTGGCCGCGGTGAGCTCCGGAGCGCCGCGATACCCCCGCGCCACGCCCGCGCCGCCGATCCACAGCTCCCCCGGCACCCAGTCCGGGCAGTCGCGGCCCGCGCGGTCGACGACCCGGAACCGCTGGTTGCGCAGGGGAACGCCGTACGGGATGGAGGGCCAGTCCGGGTCGACGGACTCCACCTCCGTGTAGTTGGACCAGATCGACGCCTCCGTGGCCCCGCCCATCGCGACGAACCGGCACGCCGGGGCGGCGGCCCGCAGCCGGTCCGGCAGGTCGAGCCCGACCCAGTCGCCGGACACCAGGACCACCTTGAGCGGCAACGACTTCGCGACCACGAGCAGCATGTCGAGCAGGGCCGGGACGGTGTTCCAGACCGTGACCCCGTGCTCCACCACCAGGTCCCGCCACCGGGCCGCGTCCCGCCGGGCGTCCTCGGCGACGGTGACGACGCTGCCGCCGACGGACAGCGGGCCGAAGACGTCGTAGACGGAGAGGTCGAAGTCCAGCGCGGACACGGCGAGCAGCCGGTCGTCCGGGCCTACGCCGAACCGCTCCGACACGTCGGTGACGGTGTTGAGCGCGGCCCGGTGGGTGATCTCCACGCCCTTGGGCTCCCCGGTCGAGCCGGACGTGAAGATCACGTACGCCAGGTCCGACGGCGGTCGGCAGGCGGGAAGGGGTTCGACGTCCACCTCCACGTCCGTGAGGACGAGCCGGGCCCCGGACAGGGCGAGGATCCGGTCCTGGCGGGCCTTCGGCTGGTCGACGCCGATCGGCACGTAGGCGCACCCGGCGGCCAGCACGCCCAAGACGGCGGTGATCTGGTCCGGCCCCTTGGGCAGCGAGATCGCCACGGTCTCCCCCGGCCGAATCCCTTGCGCTTCCAGGGAAGCCGCCACCCGCAGCGCCCGATCGGCCAAGTCGCCGTAGGTCACGGTCGAGTCGCCGAGCAGGGCGACCCGAGCCGGGTCCTCGGCCGCCAGCCGGAAGAACGCGCCGTGCAGCGGACCGTCCGGCGCGGGCGCGTCGGTGGCGTTGACGGCGGCCCGGACCGCGCGCTGGCCGGACGGCAGCAGGTCCGGCACCGGGCTGGGCCACGACGACGTGGCGAGCCAGTCGAGCAACGCCCGGTAAGCGTCGAACATGCTGTCCAGCAAGCGTTCCGGGAACAGCTCCTCGACGGCGTCCCAGTTCACGTGCACGCCGCCGTCGACCTCGGTGACCTGGTGGTCCAGCCACACCTGCGGGGTCTGCGACACGCCCCACACATGGTCGGCGAACAGGCCCGCGGGCGCGTCGGCGGACACGCCGAGGGCGCTGGTGAACACGACCGGCATGGTGGTCCGCGGGTCGCCGGTGGCGCGGGCGAGTTCGCGCAGCACCCACACCGCCGAGACGTCGCGGTGGTCGAGCGCCTGCCAGAGCTGCCGCTGCACCTGGCGCGCGCGGTCGAGCCACGTGCCGTCCGGCTCGTAGGAGACCAGGACGAGGGAGGTGAAGTCGCCCAGGACGTGGTCGATGTCGGGGTGGACCTCCTTGCGGTCGAACAGGGTCGTGGTCAGCGTCAGGTCCGGTTGTGCGCTCCACCGGCTCAGCACCTCGGCGAACGCGGTCAGCAGCACCGCCGACGGCGTCACGCCGTGCTCGCGCGCCCGGTCCACGATCGCCCGCCACCGGGTGGCGTCCACGATCGCCGTGCGGCGGTCGAACCGCGGCACGGCCACGTCCGCCGGGTCCTTGGCCAGCGGCAGCCGTGGCGCGGGCGGCAGCGTGGGCAGCCGGGACCGCCAGTACTCCCGCGACTCGACCCGGCCGTCCGGGTCGACGGCGAGGACGTAGTCGCGGAAGGACACGGCGACCGACGGCAGCTCGGCGGCCGGGTCCTCGTACAGGGCCGCGAGTTCGGCGTAGAAGACCAGGATGCTCAACGCGTCCAGGACCAGGTTGTCCATGCCCACGGCCAGCCTGGTTCGCGTGCCCTCACGGGCCGCGCGGACGGTGAACAGCGGCCACACCGCCGGGTCGAACACCGTGTGCGACGTGCTCGCGCGCAGGTCGTCGAAACCGTTGTCGTGCAACGGGATCCGGAACCACGGCACCTCGGGCAGGATGCGCTGGTCGCCGCGCTCGTCGAAGACGGCCCGCAGCATCTCGTGCCGCCGGACGAGCTGGTTCACCGCCCGTTCCAGCCGGGTGAGGTCGAGGTCGTCGACGTCGTACTCGCGGTAGAAGTGGCAGCCGATCCCGCCGAGGGTGAAGCCCTCGTCGCGGCCCAGCCAGTACGCGCGCTGGACCGGGGTCGGCGGGAACGGGTCGTGCCGGTGCGCGAGGTCCGCGACGAGCGCGGCAGGACGCTCGGCGGTGGACAGGGTGAGCAGGGAGGCGAAGTCCGCCAGGACGGGGTGGCCGAACAGCGAGGTGAGCGTGACGCCGGACAGGCCGTCACCCCGGAGTCGGCCGATCAGCCGGGTCGCCAGCAGGGAATCGCCGCCCAGTGCGAAGAAGTCGTGCTCACGGCCGATGCCGAAGACCCCGAGGACGTCGGTCCACGCGGCGGCCACCAGCCGTTCGACCTCGCCCGCGGGCGGGGTCACGGCGGGGCGGTCGACGGCGTGGCCGTCCAGGACGCGCCGCACCGCCGCCCGGTCGACCTTGCCGTTCGCGGTGAGCGGCAACGCCTCCAGCACCACGACGGTGTCCGGCAGCATGGCCGGCGGCAGGTGGTCGGCGAGGAAGTCCCGCGACGGTGCCGCGGTGCCGACGACCGCCGCGGCGAGTCGGCCGCCGGTCACGACGGCGACGGCCGAGCGGACGTCCGGGTGCGCGGTCAGGGCCGCCTCGACCTCCCCGAGTTCCACCCGGTGCCCGCGGACCTTGACCTGGTGGTCGTCGCGGCCGAGGAACTCCAGGCCACCGTCGGGCCGGTAGCGGGCGCGGTCGCCGGTCCGGTACCAGCGCACGCCGTCGTGCTCGACGAACCTCTCCGCCGTCCGCACGGGATCGCCGCGGTAGCCCCGCGCCACGCCCGCGCCGCCGATCCACAGCTCCCCCGGCACCTCGTCCGGGCGGTCGCGGCCGAGCGCGTCGACCACGCGGCACACCACGTTGTCCAGCGGCGTGCCGTACGGGACGCAGGTCCACGTCGGGTCGACGACGTCGACCTCGCACACCGTCGAGTGGATCGCGGTCTCCGTCGTGCCGCCCAGGCCGACGAACCGGCAGTCCGGGGCGACGGCGGCGAGCCTGTCGGGCAGGTCGACGGTCACCCGGTCGCCGCCCAGCAGCACGACCCGCAGCGGGAGCGGGCCGTCGGCGACGGTCAGCACCATGTCCAGCAGGGCGGGCACGCAGTTGAGCACGGTGGCGCGGTGCGCGCGGAGCAGGTCGACCCACGCGCTCGCGTCCCGGCGTCCTCCGTCCCACGGGCACACGACCGCGCCACCCGCCGACAGCGGGCCGAAGACGTCGTAGACGGACAGGTCGAACTCCAGCGCCGACAGGGCGAGCGTCCGGTCGTCGGGCCCGATGCCGTACCGCTGGTTGAGGTCGTCGACGGTGTTCACGGCGGCCGCGTGGGTGATCTCCACGCCCTTGGGCTCGCCGGTCGACCCGGAGGTGTAGATGACGTACGCGAGCGCGGAGTCGGTGCCGCTCAAGGGTTCCGACAGCGGTTCGGCGGGCGGCAGCTCGGCGAGCACGAACGTCACGCCCGCGCCGTCCAGGATCCGCTCCCGCCGGGCGGCGGGCTGGTCCACGCCGAGCGGCAGGTAGGCCGCGCCCGCGGCGAGGACGCCGAGCACCGCGACGACCTGGTCCGGCCCCTTCGGCAGGGACACCGCCACCAGGTCGTCGGGCACGATCCCCTTGGCGCGCAGGTGTCCCGCGACCTGGAGGGCCTTCGCCGCGAGTTCGCCGTAGGTCAGCGCGCCGCCGTCCCACAGCAGGGCAGGAGCGTCGGGAGTGTCGGCCGCGCGGGCGAAGAACGCGTCGTGCAGCCGACGCCGGGGGCGGGTGACAGCGGTGTCGTTGACCTCGGCCCGTACGGCGAGCTGGGTTTCGGGGACGAGCGGGATCGACCGGTCCCACGCGTTCCCGTCGGCCAGCAACGCGTCCAGGAGGTGGCTGTAGGCGGCGAACATCGCGTCCGGGACGCCGGGGACGACCACGTCCTCGCGCACGTCCCAGTTGACCAGCAGTCCCCCGTTCAGCTCGGTGACCTGCGCGTCGAGCCACACCTGCGGGCCCTGCGAGATGATCCACGCGGCCTCGCCGAACGCCTCCGTCACCGCGGGCGCGAACAGCTCGCCCAAGCCCAGCGCGCTGGTGTACACGACCGGGGCCAGCACTTGGTCCCCGTGCAGGCGGGACAGGTCGCGCAGCACCTCCACCCCGGAGTAGCCGGTGTGCGCCACGTCGGCGTGGAACCGCCGTTGCAGCAGCCGGGCCCGGTCGGCGAACGAGCCGGGCGCGGCCCCGTCCCACTCCAGCAGCACGGACGAGGTGAAGTCGCCGACCAGCGAGTCCACGTCGGGGTGCAGCGGCTCGCGGTCGAACAGCGGCAGGTTCAGCAGGAACCGCGGTTCGGCGCTCCACGCCGTCAGCGTCTCGGCGAACACCGCCGCGAGCGCCATCGCCGTGGTGAGGCCGCGCCGCTGTGCGAACCGCTCCAGCCTTTCGACCTCGTCGGCCGACAGCAGCCGGTGGCGGCGCACGACCACGGGCTCGCCGTCGCTCTCCAGAGCCGGGAGCTGAGGAGCGCCCGGCAGGTCCGCGAGCCGGTCCCGCCAGTGGTCACGGGCTGCCTCGTGGCCGCCGGTCCCCCGTTCCGCCAGGTACCGGGCGTAGCTGTAGGCCAGGGGCGGCAGGTCCTCGCCCGCGTAGAGCCGGGCGAGGTCGGTGAGCAGCACCCGCAGGCTCAGCGCGTCGGCCGCGATCATGTCCAGGTTGACGTGCACGCGCGTCCGGCCGTCGGGCAGCACCGTGAGCTGGAGGTCGAACACCTCGCCCGCGCCGACGTCCATCCGCCGGTGGGACAGCTCGCGCCTGCGATCATCCAAGGTGGTGTGCACGCGCAGGCCGGGCCACGGGGTCTCGGGGAGAACGCGCTGGGTGCCGTCGTCGAGCACCTGCGTGCGCAGCATCGCGTGGCGGGCGAACAGCGCCCGCACCGCGCGGTCGAGCCGGTCCGGGTCCACGCCCACGCCGTCGAACTCGTGGTAGAAGTGCGCGTCCACACCGCCGAGCCGCTGGCCCGACGCGCGCCCGACCCAGTAGGCGTGCTGCATGAGCGCCAACGGGAACGGGGCCGACTCGTCGACCTCGACGACGTCACGGGTCGGGGTGTCCGCCGACTCGGCGAGCAGGTCGCGCCACGCGGCGAGCGTCGGGCGGGCGACGAGGTCGGCGAACGTGACCCGCGACCCGTTCTTCCGCCAGGTTCCCGCCAGCCTCATCATCGTGATGGAGTCCAGGCCCAGTTCGATCAGGTCGTCGTCCGGGTCGAGCGCCTCGGGTGGCACGTCGAGCAGGTCCGCGAGCACCAGCGGGAGGTCGTCGTGCGGCACGGGGTGGTCCTTTCTCACCAGGTGATGGGCAGGGCGTGGGGGCCGCGGAAGAACGTGGCCGTCTTCCACTCGACCGGACCGGCGAGCCGCAGCCCCGGCAGCCGCGTCACCAGCGCCCGCAGGGCTTCCTGGAGTTCGACGCGGGCCAGCGCGGAGCCGACGCAGTGGTGCAGGCCGTGACCGAACGCCAAATGGGCGCGCGCGTCGCGGGTCAGGTCGAGGGTGGTCGGGTCGGGGAAGGCGAGCGGGTCGTGGTTGGCCGCTCCGATCGAGACCAGCACGGGTTCGCCCGCGCGCACGACGACGTCCCCGACCCGGACGTCTTCCTTGGCGTAGTGCGGGAACATCGCGCAGGACGCCAATGGGATGAACCGGAGCAGTTCCTCCACGGCGGTGTCGACGAGTCCGGGGTCGGCGCGAAGCCGGGCGAACTCGGCCGGGGCGGCGAGCAGGGTGTGGACGAAGTTCGGGATCTGCGACGCCGTGGCCTCGTAGCCCGCGACGAGGATCGCGATGCACAGCAGCACGAGTTCGCCGGTCGACAGCCGGTCGTCGACGTCCCGCGCCTGCACCAGCGCGGTGATCAGGTCGTCGGCGGGCTCGGAGCGGCGGAGTTCGATCAGCTCCAGGACGTAGTGCTGGAGTTCGGCGAGGTTCCGGCCGGACTGCTCTGGGGTCAGCGCGCTGGTGGAGAGCAGGTTGTCGTTCCAGCGCCGGAACTTCTCCTGGTCGGCGGGCGGGACGCCGAGCAGCGCGCAGATGACCGAGATCGGGATGGGCAGGGCGAAGTCCCGCACCAGGTCCGCGGGCGGGCCGGTCTCGACCATCGCGTCGATCAGGTCCGCCGTGAGCGCCCGGACGTGCGGGCGCAGGGCTTCCGCGCGGCGCGGGGTGAACGCCTTGGCAGCCAGGCCCCGGATCCGGGACAGGTCGGGCGGGTCCATCGACACGATGCCGACCGGTGACCGGGGCAGCACGCGGGGCGCGTCCCGGTTCGCGGCCTCCGCCCGGCTGAACCGCTTGTCCGCCAACACGAACCGGGCCTCGTCGTGCCGGGTGACGAGCCACGCGGGTTCGCCGTGGGGCAGCCGCACCGACGTGAGGCCGGGGCGTTCCCGAGCGTCCACGTAGGCCTGGGCGAGGTCGACGCCGTGGAAGTCGTTGAACGGGTACGCCTGCGTCACGACCGGCCTCCCAACGCCTTGCGGTCGACCTTGCCGAGGCTGGTCCGGGGGAACGACTCGACCACGCGCACGCGGTCGGGCAGCTTGAACGCGGCCACCCCGAACGCCGACAGGTGCGCGACGAGGTCCTTGCGGGTCGGCGCGGCACCGCGGGCGATCACGTAGGCGCAGCTCCGTTCGCCCATCACGTCATCCGGCACGCCGACCACGGCGACGTCGTGCACGGCGGGGTGGCTGAGCAGGAGGTTCTCGACCTCCTCCACCGGGATCTTGTCGCCGCCTCGGTTGATCACGTCCTTGGCGCGGCCCTCCACGACCAGTTCCCCGGTCGGCAGCCTGCGCACGAGGTCGCCGCTGCGGTAGAAGCCGTCGGCGGTGAACGCGGTCCGGTTGTGCTCGTCCGCGCGGTAGTAGCCGCGGATCGTGTACGGCCCGCGCACCTGGAGTTCACCGGTGTCGCCGGGCCACACGGGTGTGCCGTCGGCGTCGACGATCCGCACCTCGTCGTCCTCGGCCAGCGGACGGCCCTGCGTGTCGGTGACGATCTCCTCGGGGTCGCCGAGCCGCGTGTAGTTCAGCAGCCCCTCGGCCATGCCGTAGACCTGCTGAAGCGCGCAGCCCAGCACCGGTCCGACCCGCCGGGCGGCCTCGGCCTTGAGCCGCGATCCGCCCACCTGGAGCAGGTCCAGGCTGTCGAGCCCCCGCTCGGCCGCGTCCAGCCACACGAGCGCGAGCGGCGGCACCAGCGCGGTCGCGGTGACCTGCTCGGTCTCGATCAGCGGGAACGCCGTCTCGGCGTCCGCGCTGGTGCACAGCACGACCGTGCCGCCCGCCCACAGCGTGCCGAGCACGCCGGGGCAGGCCAGCGGGAAGTTGTGCGCCATCGGCAGCGCGGCCAGGTAGCGAGTGGTCGGGCCGAACCCGCACACCTCGGCGCTGGCCCGCAGGGTGTAGTCGTAGTCGTTGTGCGTGCGGGGGATCAGCTTCGGCAGCCCGGTCGTCCCGCCGGACAGCAGCAGCACGGCCACGTCGTCCGGGTCCGGGCCGTCGGGCAGGTCGCCGTCGACCGCCACGGCGTCCAACGCCGTGTGCGCTCCCGGTTCTCCGACCACGAACACGTGCGCGATCTCGGGCACCCCGTCGGCGAGGTGCCGCAACTCCTCCGTCACGACGTAGGCCACGGGCGTGGCGAGGCTCGCGAGGTGCGCGATCTCGGTCTCCCGGTGCGGCGGCAGCGCCAGCACCGGGATCGCGCCGATCCGGAACAGCGCGAACGACAGCGACAGGAACTCGGCCACGTTCGGGAGGTGCACGAGCACCCGGTCGCCGCGGCCGATCCCCTTGGCGTGCAGCCCGGCCGCGAGCCGGGTAGCCCGGTCGTGCAGCTCCCGGTAGGTCCAGCGGCGGTCGCCGTCGACCACGGCCTCCCGCTCGGGCCACCGCCGCGCGCCGTCCGCGAGCAGCGCGAACAGCGTGCGGTCCCGCCAGTAGCCGCGCTCCCGGTAGCGGGCGGCGAACTCGTCCGGCCAGCCGCTCATCGCAGCCTCAGCACCAGCGACTCGAGGCCGTGCATGGCCGTGCTGTCGCGCCACCGCAGGTCGTCCGCGGCGGACACGACCTCGATCCGCGCGAACCGGTCCAGCAGCCCGCCGAAGGCGATCTCGCCCTCCAGCCGGGCCAGCGGCGCGCCGAGGCAGAAGTGCAGGCCGTGGCCGAACGCCAGGTGCCCGCCGAGCGGCCGGGTGACGTCCAGCCGGTCGGGGTCGGCGAAGCGGGCCGGGTCGCGGTTGGCCGCGAGCCAGGACACCATCACGAAGTCGTCCTTCGGGATCACCACCCCCGCGATCGCCACGTCCTCGGTGGCGTAGCGGGGCGACGACAGGATGTTCGGCGTCTCGTGCCGGAGGAACTCGTCGATCGCGGTCGGCATCAGGCTCCGGTCGGCCCGCAGCAGCGCGAGCTGGTCGGGGTGCCGCGACAGGCTGAGCACGCCGCCGCTGATCAGGTTGACGGTGGTCTCGAAGCCGCCGATCAGCAGCACCACGGCCGTGGCGATCAGCTCCGGCGTCGTGAGCCGGTCGTCGTCCTCGGAGGCGTGCACGAGCCGGGACAGCAGGTCGTCCGCCGCGTGCGCGCGCTTGGCCTCGACGAGCCCGTGCAAGTACTGGGCCATGCTCATCGTGGCCGCGCCCGCCGCCTCGGTCGCGCCGCCGTCGACCATCGTCTTGGACCACTCGGTGAACTGCTCGCGGTCGTCGAAGGGGACGCCGAGCAGCTCGGTGATCACCCGGATCGGCAGCGGGTACGCGTAGGCCTCCAGCAGGTCCACGGTGTCGCGGCCGGTCATCCCGTCCAGCAGCTCGTCGGCGATCTGCTGGATCCGGGGCCGCAGCGGGGCGACGGACCGGGTGGTGAACGTCTTCGCGACCAGCTTCCGCAGCCGGGTGTGGTCGGGCGGGTCGAGGTTGAGCAGGTTGCCCGCGAAGTCCTCGGAGAACGGGCTCTCCTCGTCCTCGCCCAACGCCATCCGGTGCATCCGGTCGTACACGCGCCGGCTGCTGAACCGGGGGTCGGTCGCCACGGCCCTGGCTTCCTCGTACCCGGTCACCAGCCAGACGGGCATCCCGCTCGGCAGCACGACGTGGCGGACGGGCGCGTCGGCGCGCAGGGCCGCGCCGACGGCGTGGGCGTCCTGGACGAAGTCCTCGCCCAGGACCAGTGGTCCGGTGGTTCTGGTCATGGTGGTCTCCCGTGGTCAGTCGAGCCGGAGTTCGGGGCGGTACAGGTCGATCCAGTGGTGCAGGTCCAGCACGCGCTCCAAGCCGGTGCGCAGGCGTCCCGTGACGGCGGCGGGGTCTAGGGCGACGGCCGTGCGCACCCAGTCGGCGTCGAACACCGCGAACACGCCGCTGTCGCGCTCCGCGAGCACGTCCTTGGCCTGGCGCTGCAACTCCAGCGCGTACCCGGAGTCCTGAGTGGACGGGTACGGGCTCTTGACCCGCTCGGTCACCGACGACGGCAGCAGGCTGGTGACCGCCGTGCGCAGCAGGCTTTTCTCCCGACCGCCGACGGCCTTCATCGACCACGGCGCGTTGTAGACGTACTCGATCAGCCGGTGGTCGGCGAACGGCACCCGCACCTCCAGCCCCACGGCCATGGACATGCGGTCCTTGCGGTCGAGCATCGCCCGCACCAGCCGGGTCACGTGCAGGTGCGTGCTGGTGCGCATCCGGCGTTCCAGCGCGTCCTCGTGGTCGAGGTGCTCGACGGCCTTGACCGCCGTGGCGTACTCGTCGGCCACGTACGCGCCGATGTCGAGCCGGTCGCGCAGGTCCGGGCGCAGCATCTCGGTGCGGTCGCCGGTGTAGGCGTTGGAGAACGCCAGCCACGGGAACGTGTCGGCGTCGCGGGCGGCCTCGTGGTGGAACCACGCGTACCCGCCGAACAGCTCGTCGGCGAACTCCCCCGACAGCGCGACCGTGCACTCCTCCCGGATCGCCCGGAACAGCAGGTGCATCGACGAGTCGATGTCGCCGAGCCCGATCGGCATGTCCCGCGCCGCGACCACGGCCCGGCGCAGCGCCGGGTCGGCGAGCGCCCGCGAGTCCAGCACGATGTCCCGGTGCAGCGAGCCGACGTGCTCGGCCACCGCGCGGACGAACGGCGAGTCCGGCGTCTCGCGCAGCTCGTCCGGGGTGAAGTTCTCCTCGTACCCGGCGAAGTCGACCGAGAACGTGCGGACCTTCTCCCCGCGCCCGGCCAGTTCCGCGCCCGCGACGGCCGTGACGGCGCTGGAGTCCAGGCCGCCGGACAGCAGCACGCACTGCGGCACGTCCGACACCGTCTGGCCGCGCACGGCGTCGCCGAACAGCTCGCCGACGCGGCCGACCGTCGTGGCGAGGTCGTCGTGGTGCGGCTTGGTCTCCAGCCGCCAGTAGGTGCGGTGCCGGAGGCCCGACCGGTCCACGGTGACGACCGTGCCGGGCTCGACCTCGCTCATGCCCCGCCACAGCGACCAACCCGGCGCCTTGGTGAACCCCACCAGCTCGCGCAGGCAGTCCACGTCCACGACCCGCTCGAACGCCGGGTTCGCCAGGATCGCCTTCGGCTCGGAGCCGAACAGGATCCCGTCCGCGGTCCGGTGGTAGTACAGGGGTTTCACGCCGACCCGGTCGCGCACCAGCACGAGCTTCCCGACCCGCTCGTCCCACAGCCCGAACGCGTACATGCCGGTCAACCGGGCGGCGACGTCCTCACCCCACTCCAGGTACCCGCGCAGCACGACTTCCGTGTCGCTGCGGGTCTCGAAGCGGTGGCCCCGCCGTTCCAGCTCGGCCCGCAGCTCGCGGAAGTTGTAGACCTCGCCGGAGAAGGTGAGGGCCACGACGCCGGAGTCGGTCCTGGCCCGCATGGGCTGCACGCCGCCGGGCAGGTCGATCACGGCGAGGCGGCGGTGGCCCAGCGCGACGTGCCGCCGCACCCAGGTGCCCGACGCGTCGGGGCCGCGCTCGCCCATCGACGCCGTCATGGCGTCGACGACGGGCAGGTGGTCGGTGAGGTCGCCGTCGAAAGCGACCCATCCCGCGATTCCGCACACGGAGGTCTCCTAGTCGTTCGAGGGGCGGGCGACGAACACCCGGTGGCCCAGGCGGTGCAGGGGATGTCCGGCGCGCGGCAGGCCGAGGACCCGGTCGAGCCCGGCGGCGTCGAGCACGCCGTTCCACTGGTCGAGGGTCAGGAACGTCGCTCCGGTGGCGGCCCGGCCGTCGGTGGGCTCGGCCATCAGGAACGCCTGCGACGTGAGGATCCACGGCTCCTCCACCGTCGGTTCGGTGAGCACGAGCCAGCCGCCCGGCGACAGCAGGCCGGTGAGCCGCCGCACCGACGCGTCGGTGTCCGCCGCCGCGTTGAGCACCCCGCCGCCGATGACCACGTCGAAGGAACCGGTGGCGTACACCGGGTCCGCGTCGATGTCGACGCGGTCGAACCGGACCCACGAGTACGCGCGCAGCCGGTCCGCCGCGCGGTCCAGGAAGTACCGGGACACGTCGGTGTAGAGGTAGTCGACCTCGACGCCCGTCGCGGCGAGCGCGGGCAGCACCCGGTCGGTCGTGGCCCCGGTGCCCGCGCCGACCTCCAGCACCCGCAGCGTCCGTCCAGCGGGCCACCGGGCGGCGATCCCGCCGAGCAGCGCGCCCACGGCCGCGTGCTGGTAGCGCCCGGTGACGTTCTCCCGGTACAGCGCGTCGGCGAGGTCCGTGCGGCCCTCGGGGAACAGCAGCGTCACGGCGTCGCAGGTGCCGTCGAGCAGGTCCGGCAGCCGTTCGGCGTTGCGCCGGGCGTACTCGACGGTCCCCGCCGACCCCGCCGTCCGCTCCCACGCCGTGGCCGCGTCGGTCCACGCGCGGTCGAGGGCGGCGTCGGAGTGCTCCTCCGGGTCGACCCCGTCCGCCAGCCCAGCCCGCCGCAGCGCCACCCGCCAACGACCGACCAGGGCCGGGAAGGCGACCGGCCGATCCCCGAGGCGCACCAAGGCGTTCAGCATCGACAGCAGCGCCGTGCGGCCGAACGCGTCCACCGCCGCGACGGCGGCGTCCAGGTCGATCCCGGCCAGTTCCCGGTCCGCCTGTTCTGCCACTGACGCCAGCAGGTCCGCCACGTCACCGAGATCCACGTCGTCCCGGACCAGTTCCACGCCGAAGGCGTCCCGCACGGCGTCCGGGACCTCCCCGCCGTGGTAGCGGATCCGCCGCAACGCCGACAGGTCGGCCAGCGGGAACGACGGTTCGGCGGCCAGCGCGCACACCGTCGCGGCGGCCAGCTCGACCTCGGCGACCCGCGATCGTTCGAGGTGCGCCAACACCTTCGCGGCGGGCCAGTCGGGCGGGATCCCCAGCGCGGTCGCGACGAACAAGGTCTGGCCCTCGACCGACAGCCCCTCCCCCACCGCGAAACCCGCCGCCGTCAGAGCGGCGTGCCAGCCGGGTCCGTCCAGGAACGGCGTGCCCACCCGGTTCTCCTCCCCGGACAGCAGGAATTGCATCGAGGTGAGGGTGGCGGCGTGGTCGGCGGTGGCCTCGGTGAACACCAGCCGCCCGCCGGGCGCGAGCACCCGACGGACGCGGCGCAGGGACCGGCCGATGTCGGCCGCGTTGTGCAGGACGTTGCCCGCCAGCACCACGTCCACGT
The DNA here is from genome assembly GCF_042738955.1 of Umezawaea sp. NPDC059074. Lineage (NCBI taxonomy): Bacteria > Bacillati > Actinomycetota > Actinomycetes > Pseudonocardiales > Pseudonocardiaceae > Umezawaea > Umezawaea sp. NPDC059074. The sequence goes on along the minus strand of NZ_JBHYHC010000021.1, from coordinate 27,550 downwards.
CCCCCGGCACGGCGAAGTCGGCGTCCAGGTCGAGCAGCCGGAACGACACCCGCGGGTCGTCGCCGAACCGGTCGGCGGCGGCACGGGTGAACAGCGGCGACACGTCGGTGAACGTGTAGTCGTAGTCCCGGCCGCTCAAGGCTTTCAGGACCTCGGCGGTGCACAGGCCCGCGCCCCCGCCCAGTTCGAGCACACGAGGACCGGACGCCCGGACCACCTCACCCGCGGCGGCGTTGAGCCGCTGGGTGATCGTGTTGTCCTGGTAGGCGGCCAACGCGGTGAGCACGTCCCCGCCCGCGAACAGCAACTCCTGCACCCGGACCTCGTCCCGCAGCAACTCGGGCAGCCGCGCCAGGGCCTCGCGGTGGAAGCGGGCCATGGCGGGCGGGAAACCCAGCTCGGCGTAGGCGCGCTCGAACTCCTCCCCCGGCTCCACGTACCGGCCGACCTCGCGACCCGCCACCGCGATCCGCCACCGGTCGACCAGCCAGCCGTGCCGGGGCGCGGCGTCGGCGAACGGGGCCAGCGCGGCCATCGCCCGCAGGCAGACGTCCTCCAGGACGGCGAGAGCGGCCTTCACAGCGCCCCCTCCTCGACCGACAGCTCACCCTCGACCACGAACGGCGACGCGATCCCGCACTCCGCCAGCCGCGCCAGCGTGACCTCGGGGTCCAGCACCTCGGCGGCGAAACCGGACAGCGCCTCACCGCGGTCCACGGCGAGCACGGCCAACGCTGTCAGCGCACCGGTCAGCTCGCCGTTGCCCCGCCCGCGCAGCACGGCGGTCCGGGTGATCGGCTCGCTGCCCGACACCCCGTCCAGCCGCACGGCCAGCACCACGTGCGGCTCGCGGCCGGCCAGGTCCAGCGCGCTCGCCCGGACCAGGGCCGCCACGGCGTCGGCGTGGTCGAGCGTGCGCGCCCGGTCGAACGCCGTCCGCACGTGCTCGCCGCTCACGGCCGTGTACCAGTCGCCACGGGCCAGCTTCAGCGCCGCGGCCAGCCGTTCCTCCTCGCGCCCCAGGTGCGGCAGCAGCGTCACCTCGTCGGCCAGGAACGGCAGCGCCACCCCGGTCCGCCGGGTGAGCACGCCGGACACCTTGCCCTCGCGCCACGCGGCCAGCGGCTCGCTGTCGGAGGCGTGCAGGTAGTCGGCGGCGGCGGTCGCGGTGAACCGGTCGAGCACCGCCAGGTGCGCCACCAGCCCGTGCACGGCGTCGAACTCCCGTCGCGCCAGCCAACGCGGCAGCAGCCCGGTCAGCCCCGGCCGCAACCCCGCCCCGGTCACGCCCGGACCGTCCACCTCGGACGCGTCCACGTACCCGGCCCCGGCGCGGAGCGCCGCCCGCGCGACCCGGTCGCCGACCGCGTGCGCCGGTCCCGAGCAGTTCACCAGGACCCGGCACCCGGCCGCGAACCGGTCGAGCGACCCGTCGTCGCGGTGGTCGACGTCCCTGCTCCCGCCGAGCCGCAGCGGCCCGACGTCCAGGTCCCGCAGCACGCGGACCGCGTGCGAGCCGACCTCCCCGGTGGCTCCGACGACGCCGATCACCGGGACTCCTCCGACACCAGTCGCCACCCGCGCGTGCGGCGGCGTTCGGCCCAGAACTCGGTGTACCGGCCGCCCGCGGCCAGGAGTTCCTCGTGGGTACCGGCTTCGGCGATCCGGCCGCCGTCCAGGACGAGGATCTGGTCCGCCGCCACGACCGTGGGCAGCTTGTGGGCGATGACCAGGAGCGTCGAGCGGTCCATCAGGCAACGCAGGGCGTTCTGCACGTACCGCTCGTTCTCCGGGTCGAGCGCCGCCGTCGCCTCGTCCAGCAGCACGATCGGCGCGTCCTTCAGCACGGCCCGTGCCACGGACACGCGCTGGCGTTCACCACCGGACAGCGACGCGCCGCCCTCGCCGACCCTGGCCGTCCACCCGCCGGGCAGCCGGTCCACGATCTCGTCCACGCCCGCGATCCGGGCGGCCTCGCGGACCTCCTCGTCGGTCGCCGACGGCTTGCCGACCCGGATGTTGGCCTCCAGGGTGTCGTCGAACAGGTACACGTCCTGCATCACCACGGAGAGCTGCGCCATCAGGTCCTCCGTGGACAGTTCGCGCACGTCCCGGCCGCCGACCAGGACGCTGCCCGAGTCGACGTCGAACAGCCGCATCACCAGGCGGATGACCGTGCTCTTGCCCGACCCGGACGGGCCGACGACGGCCGTCATGGTGCGCGGCGGGATCCGCAGCGACACGCCGTCGAGCACCGGAGTGCCCACCTCGTAGCCGAACCCGACCCCGGCCAGCTCGACCTCACCGGGCTTGACCACCGTCTGAGACACCTCGGGCACCGCCAAGGGCTTCTCGTCGAAGATCGCGGCGAGCCGGTTCAGGTCGTTGGCCGCCATGCGGGCCATCCCGCTGATCCCGGCGACCTCGGCCAGCGGCCCGACGAACCGGGCCGTCAACGCGATGAGCGCGATCAGCGTCACCGGGTCGATGGCGTCGTTCACCGCGAGCAGCAGGCCGATCGCGATCACGACGGCGAACGCGAGCTGCACCGCCAGACCGTTGGCCAGCAGCCGGGGTGCGGCGAGCCACAGCAGCTTGTTGCCCGCGACCCGCTGCCCCTCGATGGCGTCCTCCAGGGGCCGGTAGCCCTCGGTGGTCCGGCCGAACGCCCGCAGCACCTGCTGGTTGCGGGCGAACTCGACCACGCGGTTGCCCGCCTCGGCGCCTGCGGCGTCGGTCAGGTGCTCGCCGCGGCCGACGGACGTGACCGCCCAGCGGTGGACGAGCCACAGCAGCGGCGCGCACAGGATCGTGGTGAGGCCGAGCCGCCAGTCCAGGAACAGCATCGCCACGGCCACGGTGGCGGGCGACAGGATGCCGCTGGCCAAGGGCGTGAGCATGTGCGCGAAGACGTTGGTGACCATCAGCGTGCCGTTGGTGGCGCTACGGGACAGCCTGCCGACCTTCTCCGAGGAGAACCAGCCGAGCGGCAGCGTGGCCACGTGGTCGCCGAGCCGGTGGTGCAGGCTCGTCAGCGTCACGATCGCCAGGGCGAAGCCCCGCATCGCCTGCTGGTAGCGGGCGACGCACGTGGCCGCGACGAGGACGAGCACCAGGAGCACCCAGCGCCACGCCGTGGTGAGGTCGCCGGTCAGCAACGCCGTCAGCACCGGGAACAGCGCCACCATCGCGAGGCCCTGGAGCACGGAGTAGGCCACCAGCCAGGCCAGGTAGACCTTCACGGCCCGGTCGTGCGCCGGGCCGAGGATCTTCATCAGGTCGCGGATCATCGGGTGCCCCCGTCGGTGTAGGCGGCCCACATGCGGGCGTAGCGCCCGTTCGCGGCCAGCAGTTCGTCCTGTGTGCCCCGCTCCACGACGTGGCCGCCGTCCAGCACGACGACCTGGTCGACGCCCGCGATCGTGGCGAGCCGGTGCGCGATCACCAGGACCGTCCGGCCGCGGGCGAGGACGGACAGCGCGTCCTGGATCCGCGCCTCGGACTCGGGGTCGGCGTACGCGGTGGCCTCGTCCAGCACGAGGATCGGCGTGTCGGCGAGCAGTGCGCGGGCGATGGAGACGCGCTGCGCCTCGCCGCCGGAGAAGACCGCGTCCTCGTCGACGACCGAGTCGTACCCCTTGGGGAGAGCCATGATCCGGTCGTGGATACGAGCGGCGGTGGCCGCCGCGACGACCTCCTCGTCGGTCGCGTCCGGACGGCCCAGGCGCAGGTTCTCGGCCACGGTCCCGTGCAGCAGCCGCACGTCCTGGAGCACGAACCCGACCTTGCGGTAGAGCACGTCGGGCGCGATGCGCCGCACGTCCACCCCGCCGATCCGGACCGCGCCGGACGTGACGTCGTAGAACCGGGGCACCAGCTTGGCCAGCGTCGACTTGCCCGCGCCGGACCCGCCCACCAGCGCGGTGACCGTGCCGGGCGCGCAGCGCAGGTCGATGCCGGAGACCACGGTGTCCGTGCCGTCGTAGGCGAACGACACGGCGTCGAACTCCACGTCGTGGCCCAGCGGTTCGAGCGGGTCGGTGGGGACTGGCAGTGGCGGGGTGTCCAGCAGCGCCACGAGTCGGCCCGCCGCGGCGGTCGCCTTGCGCTGCGCGGTCACGCCCTGGTTGAGCACCAGCAGGGTCGACGGGATCACCATCGCCACCAGGACCTCGGCCAGCACCTCGACGGGCGTCACCCAGCCCTCGGAGACGAACCAGATCCCGCCCGCCAGGCTGGTCACGGCGACGACCGGCGCGGACAGCGCCATCGACGTGAGGGCTTCGAGCTTCAGCATCGGCCGCACCCAGCCCGCGTACTTCTCGCCGAACTCGCCGACCGCCCGGTCGTACGCCCGGTGCGCGCGGTTGGCCTGGCCGAACACCTTCACGACGGTGATGCCGTGGACGAACTCGACGATCGCGGCGGACACCTTCGCGACCCCGGCGTCCATCTCGACCATCTTCGCCACGAACCCGCGCATCATCGAGCCGTACGCGACCAGGTAGACCGGCAGCGTCACGACCGCGAGCAACGCGAGCCGCCAGTCGAGCCACCACAGGTAGGCGATCCCGGACAGCGGCAGCACGATCGCGCCGGTCATCTCCACGTCGTGGTGCGCCACCAGGTGGTGCAGGTCGTCGATGTCGTCCTGCGCGGCCTTGCGCACCAGCCCGGAGTTGGTGTCGGAGTACCACCCGAGCGGCACCTGCCCGAGCCGGTGGACGATCCGCCTGCGCAGCAACGCTTGGAGCTTGGAGTCGGCCACGTGCGTGACCGACAGGCCCACGCCGTTGCACGCCCAGCCGACGACGAGCGCCAGCGCGACGACACCCGCGATCACGCCGACCGCGCCCGCGTCGACCGGTCCGGGCTTCAGCAGCGCCCGGCCGAGTTCGGCGATGCCGACGAAGGGCACGAGCGTGGTCAGAGCACCTACGGCGGTCAGCGCGATGCCGAGCCGGGTCAGCCAGACGACCGGCGCGCGCAGGTCCTTCAGCGCCGCGTCGGTCGTGCGGACGTCCGGCGCGGGCGTTTCCGTGCGGGCCTGGTCTTCGACCAGCGTGGTCACGTGGTCACTCCCTTGGTGATCGCTGCGCCGAGGTGGCCCGCCACCACGTCGAGGTGGGGCGGCTCGATGACGCTGAAGTGGTTGCCGGGCACGTCGACGACGGTGAACTCGCCGAGGCAGGTCTCCCGCCAGAACGGGGCGGCCAGGTGGCCGACGCCCGCGGTGATGCCGAACGACTGCTGCTCGGTCGCCCGCAGGAACGTGATGTCGCCCGCGTACGGCTCGGGGTCGAAGCGGGCCGCCTTCATGCTGTGCCGGGTGACGCGGAACAGGGCGGGCACGAGTTCGGGCCCGACGGGCACGCCCGCCTGGTTCGCCGCTGCCGCCGCGTACCCCGCGAGCCGGTCCTCCTGCGTGCGCTCGTGCTGCCTGCGCACGGCCGCGGCGACGGCCTCCAGGCCGGGATCGCCGGTCAGCGCGGCCATCGCGCCCGCCGGGACCTTGCGGTCGTGCTCGGTCATCAGCAGGTCGATGGCCCGGTACACGTCGGCGCCGTCCACGTCCGGTCCGAACACCGCCTCGACCGGGTCGAGGTTGAGGTTCGGCACGAAGATGGCCTCGAACGCGAGTTCCTCGTCGGTCTCGACGAACATCGGGATGCTGTCGACCAGGGTCAGGTCCGCCACGTCCACCCCGCGTTCCAGCAGCCGCCGCGCCACCTCCGTGGCGAGCAGGCCGCCGAGGCAGTAGCCGATGAGCTGGAACCGGGTGTGGCCCTCGGCGAGCAGCCGGTCGGTGTAGTCGTCGGCGACGCGGGCGATGAGGTCCTTCGGCGCGGTCTGGCAGTACACGTCCGCGTCGGCCACCGCGAGCCCGACGACGGGGCCGAGGTCCTGCGCCACCAGGGCGTTCGCCAGCGAGTGGAAGTAGTCCATCGTGCCGAGGGCGGCGTGGAACAGCACCCGCGTGGGACCGTCGCCGCCGCCGCCGAACGGCACCAGCAGCGAGTTGCCGGTGGCACCACGGCTCGCGACCGGGGCCACGACGGCGGTCCCCCGCAGCGAGCGGGCGAGCGCGGCCACGGTCGGCTCGTTGAGCATCTGCCGCAGCAGGGTGTCGTAGGGGACGTCGGCGGCCTCGGGCACGTCCTCGCGGAGGCGGCCCGCGACCCTGGCGAGGATCAGCGAGTCCGCGCCCCGGTCGTAGAAGCTCTCGTGCCCGCCGATCGCCGGGATGCCGAGCGCGGCGGCCCAGAGCGCGCCGAGCCGGGCCTCCAGCTCGTCCGGCGGCGGGCCGTCGACGTCGACGTCCTCGGTGGTGGCCGCCGGTCGCCAGCCCGCGAGGACCTTGCGGTCGACCTTGCCGTTGCCGGTCAACGGCAGGTGGTCCACGACCTGGAGGTGCGACGGCACCATGTGCGCGGGCAGCCGTTGGGCCAGGAACGCGGTCAGCTCGGTCGGGACCACCGGCACGCGGTCGGTCTTCACCCGCGCGGCGAACAGGTGGATCCCCTGCGCGGCCTGCGGGTGGTCGGCCTCGGGCAGGCACAGGGCCGTCCCGCCGACCAGGTCCAGCCACCGCTCGCACGACCGGAGCGACGGGCCGTCCATCATGAAGCCCTGCGTCAACAGGATGTGCGGGTGCTCGGCGGTCGGCTCGGTGAACACCAGCCAGCCGCCGGGCGCCACCAGGTCCAGCACCGCCTCCGGGCGTTGGACGCTGTTGAGCACGCCCGCGCAGAGCACGACGTCGAACGAGTTCGGCGCGAACCCCTGGGCGCGGTGGTCCTGGTCGAGGTCGAACAGCCCGAACCGGACCCCGGCGTGGGAGCCGAACCGGTCGCGCGCCTCGGCGAGGAAGAACGGGGAGACGTCGGTGAACAGGTAGTCGACGTCGTGGCCCGCGAGCAGCGGCAGGACCGCGTCGGTGGTCGACCCGGTGCCCGCGCCGATCTCCAGCACCCGCAAGGTCTTGCGGTCGTGCGCCGCGGCGATCCGGTTGAGCAGCGCGGCGGCGGCGTGGTTGAGGTAGCGGAAGATCGCGGAGTCGCGGTAGACCGCCCGCGCCTGGTCCATGCTCCCCTGGGGGAACAGCAGCTCGAACGGGTTCTGCTCGCCGTCGAGCAACTCGTGCACGCGGTCGACGTGCGTCCGGTGGAAGTCCAGGAACTCCGGCGTGGTCAGGCCGTCGTCGGCCAGCCGCGCCCACGCCTCCTCGGCCGTCACGTCCGGCACGCCGTCGGCGACCAGCGTGCGCCACCGGTTCGCCAGCCACTGGTGCCGTTCGGCGACCTCGCCGTGCGAGGCGAGGGCGTCGCGCATGGACGCCAGCGCGGCCTCGTGCAGCAGGCGGACGTGCTCGGCGACCTGGTCGGCGGTGAAGCCCGCGACCTGCCGGTCGGCGAACCGGCCCACCGCGCTGACGTCCAGGTCCGGCGGGGGTTTCGCGCCGTAGGCGGGTTCCACGAAGGCGAGCAGGGCACGTTCGCCGTGCCGCTCCCCCGCGACGACCGCCGCGGCGGCCCCGACGCCGTCGTGGGCGAGCAGAGCGGCCTCCACCTCGCCGAGTTCGATCCGGTGGCCGCGGATCTTGACCTGGTCGTCCTCGCGGCCGAGGAACTCGATCTCGCCGCCGGGGAGGTACCGGCCGAGGTCGCCGGTGCGGTAGAGCCGCTGCCCGTCCGGGTGGGTGGGGAACCGCGCGGCGGTCAGCTCGGGGTCGCCGAAGTAGCCGGTGGCCAGGCCGTCGCCGGTGATGTGCAGCTCGCCGGGAGTCCACACCGGACAGTCGCGGCCGTGGGCGTCCAGGACGCGGAAACCCTGGTTCGCCAGGGGAACGCCGTACGGGATGGACGTCCAGGACGGGTCGACGTGGCCGATCGGGTGGTGGATCGACCAGATCGCCGCCTCGGTGGCGCCGCCCAGGCTGATCAGCTCCAGGTCGGGGGCGAACGCGGCCAGCTGCGCCGGCAGCGTGACCGGGATCCAGTCCCCCGAGAGCAGCGCGAGCCGCAGCGACGGGACCGGGACCGGGTCGGTCTCGAAGTAGTGCGCGAGCATCTGGAGCTGGGCGGGCACGGAGTTCCACAGCGTCACGCCGTGCTCGGCGACCAGCGCGGCCCAGTGCGACGGGTCGGCGGGTCGGGCCGGGTCCGGCAGCACGATCGAGCCGCCGACGGACAGCAGCCCGAAGACGTCGTACACGGACAGGTCGAACCCGAGCTGCGCCAGGCCGAGGACCCGGTCGCGCGCGGTCACGGAGAACCGCCGGTTGACGTCCTGGACGGTGTTCAGCGCGGCCCGGTGGGTGATCATCACGCCCTTAGGGTCGCCGGTCGACCCGGACGTGTGGATCACGTACGCCAAAGCGTCCGGATCCCCCTGCGGAGCAACGGGAATCTCGTCCGCGGGCGGGATGTCATCAAGCGCGGTCAGCACGTGCCGGACCCCGGCCAGGAGCTTGTCCCGGCGCAGCGGCGGCTGGGTCGTGTCGACGGGCAGGTAGACGCCGCCCGCCAGCAGCACGCCGAGCACCGCGACCACCTGGTCCGGCCCCTTGTCCAGCACGATCGCGACCCGCTCGCCGGGCTCGCACCCGGCCGCCCGCAAGAATTTCGCGACTCCCCCGGCACGGAGGGCCAGGTCGCGGTAGGTCAGCGTGCCCGCCGGTCCGAGGAGCGCGACGGCGTCCGGCGTCCGGGCGGCCTGGGCGAACACCTCGGCGTGCAGCAGGGACGTCGGCAGCGGCGCGGCGGTGTCGTTGGCCCGGCGGCGTTCCTCGACCTGCCACGCGGGCAGCGCCACCGGGTCGGCGGCCAGCCAGGCGTCCGGGGAGTCCGCCAAGTCGACCAGCAGCGCCTCGAACGCGACGGCCATGTCCTCGACCAGCCCGTCGGGGAAGACGCCGCGCCGCACGTCCCAGTTGACCTGGAGGCCGTCGGCGTCGTCGGTGACCTGGCAGTCCAGGAACACCTGCGGCGTCTGGGTGATGCCGAACCCTGTCCGCCCGCCGACACCGATGGCACTGGTGAACACCACGGGCATGAGCGCGGCCTCGCGGTCGCGGCGGCGGGCGATCTCGCGGACGACCTCGACGCCGGAGTGCAGCCGGTGGTCCAGGTCGGTGAACAGCCGCTCGCCGACCTGCCGGGCGTGCTCGTGGAACGGCACGCCCACGCCGTCCTCGACGGCCAGCAGCGTCACGGAGGTGAAGTCGCCGACCAGCCGGTCGACCTGCGGGTGCAGCGGCTGCCGGTTGAGCAGGGTGAGGCTGAGGCCGAAACGCGGACGGCGGGACCAGCGCTGGAGCACGGCCGCGTAGGCGGAGAGCACGGCGGTGGACGGCGTGACGCCGTGCGCGCGGGCGTGGCCGCACAGGGCGTCCCAGCGGGCCGCGGACAGCCGCATCGGGTGGCGGTCGAAGCGGACCGGGCCGGTCGACTCGGCGATCCGGGTGGGCAGGTCCGGCGCGGTGGGCAGGTCGTCGACCCTGGCGAGCCAGTAGTCGCGGTCGCGGCGGTAGCGGGCGGTCTCGCGCAGCCCGCGCTCGGCCAGCAGGTAGTCGCGGAAGGTGATCTCCAACGGCGGCAGCTCGGCGGCCGGGTCGGCCAGCAGCACGTCCAGCTCGTCGAGCAGGACGCCCGCGCTGGCCCAGTCGGCGATCAGCGAGTCCATCGAGATGTGCAGGACGCCGGGCGTCACGCGCAGCTCGAACAGCGGCCACACGTCCGTGGCGTGCATCCGGTGGCCGAGGTCGGCGCGCACCGCGTCCCGCGAGTCCTCCAACGGGACCCGACATCGGGGGACCTCGGGCAGCACGTGCTGGTAGCCGTCCGCCTCCACGACCGCGCGGAGCATGTCGTGCCGCTGCACCAGCCGGTTCCAGGCGTCCTCCACCCGCGCCGGGTCCAGGTCCGGGTACTCGACCTCCAGGTAGCCGTGGCAGGCCACCCCGCCGTAGCCGAACGGGTCCTGCCTGCCGAGCAGGTACGCGGTCTGCACGTCGGTCAGCGGGAACGGTTCGGCGCGCGCGGCGGGATCGGCCGTGACCACGGGTGTGGCGTCGCGGGCGAGCAGGTCGACGATCTCCGCCTTGTGGGCGCGCAGCGCGGCCCGCCGGTCGTCGGTCAGCACGCCTCGGGGCGCGCGGAAGCGGATCTGCCCCTCTTCCGCCCAGAGGTCCACCCCCAGGCCGCGCAGCTCGTCGACGATCTCCGGTGCACTCATACCAGCGAAGCTCCTTCTGGGGACGGGGGGACGAGCAGACGGGCCACGAGCGCCTCGGGGTCCTCGGCGGCGGGCAGCAGGTCGGCGGTCGGCCCGGAGGACACGACCCGACCTCCCGCCAGCACCAGCAGGCCGTCCGAGGCGGACGCCGCGACCCACGGGTCGTGCGTGATCAGCAGGACCGCGACGCCGAGGTCGGCGCGCAGGTCGGTCAGCAGGTCCAGGACCTCGGCCTGGGTGCCGGTGTCGAGCGCGGACGTGACCTCGTCGCAGAGCAGGACCTCCGGCCGTCCGGCGAGCGCCCTGGCGAGCGCGACCCGTTGGCGTTGGCCGCCGGACAGCTCGCCCGGCTGCCGGGAGGCCATCGCCGCCGGGAGGCGGACGGCGTCGAGCAGCCGCGCCACCTCGGCGTCCTGCTCGGCACATCCCCGGAGGCCGCGCAGCAGCCGCAACGGCCGGGCCAGCGCGGTCCGGACGTCCTGGCGGGGGTGCAGCGCATCGGCCGGGTTCTGCGCGACCAGGCCGATCGCGGCGCGGTCGGCGCCGGTGCGCCCGCGCACGTCCGGGGCGAGCGCGACGCCGTGCAGCAGGACTTCCCCGGCGCTGGGCCGGTGCAGTCCGGCCAGGCAGCGGGCCAGGGTGCTCTTGCCGACGCCGGACACGCCGAGCACCGCGAGGCACTCGCCGCGGTGGACGTCGAAGTCGATTCCCGTGAGCACGTCGGTCCCGTGGTAGCCCGCGCCGAGCGACCGTCCACTCAGGACCACGGTCCGGTCGACCGCGGGACGTCGGGCTGTCCGGGGCGAGGACGTGGTGACCATCTCGCGCACCGGCCGGTCGTCCACGACCTTGCCGTCGTCGAGCACCACCACGCGGTCCACCAGGGACCGCACGGTGCCGAGGTCGTGGCTGACCCACAGCAGGGCGACACCGGTGTCCCGCAGCCGGCGGACCTCGTGCAGCACCTCGGCTTTCGCGACCAGGTCGAGCGCGGTCGTCGGCTCGTCCAGCACGAGCAGCCGGGGCGAGCGGGCCAGCGCGGCGGCGAGCACCACGCGTTGCTGCTGGCCGCCGGAGAGCTGGTGCGGGTAGCGGCGGGCGAACGCGCTCGTCAGCCCCACGCGGTCCAGCAGCTCGCCGACGTCCTGGCCGCCCGCGGTGCGCAGGATCGACGAGATCCGGGCGTACGGGTTCAGCGACGCTCCGGGGTCCTGGCCGACGTAGCCGATCGTGCCACCGCGCACGCCCGGTGCCGGATCGGGCAGCATGACCTGGCCCCGCACCAAAACCCGGCCGCCGTCGTGGCGCACGCCTGACCTCAGGTGGCCGAGCACGGCGAGGGCGAGCGTGGTCTTGCCCGACCCGGACGCGCCGACGAGCCCCACGGCCTCGCCGTCGGCGACGGTCAGGTCGACGCCGTCCAGGATCGCCCGGTCCCCGGCCCGCAGCCGCAGCCCGCCGACCTCCACGAGGGGGCTCATCCGAGCACCGACCTCGACCGCTGGGCGAGCCCGTCGGACCCGAGGTTCGCGGTCACGGCGACCAGCGCGATGCCGAGCACCGGGGCCAGCAGCGCCCACGGCTGCAACGCCGCTCCCGGCAGGGCCTCCACGATCAGCAGCCCCCAGTCGGAGGCGGACGTGCTGAGGCCCAGGAACCCGGCCGCCGCCACGAGGTACACGGCCGTCACGAACCGGAGGCCGAGGTCGGCCAGCACCGTGCCCGCCACCAGCGGCAGCACCTCGCGGCCCAGCAGCCACGCCCAGCTCTCGCCGCGCGCCACGGCCACCTCCACGTGGGCCCGGCCCACTACCTGCTCCGCCGCCGCACGGGTGACCCGCGCGGACAGCGGCACGCCCGACAGCGCGACCGCCAGCACCAGCCCGGTGCGGTCCGGCAGCGCCGTGAGGACCAGCAGCAGCACCAGGATCGGCGGCACCGCGGCGAGCACGTCCAACGGCCGCAGCACGAACCGGCTCCGGCCGGGCGTGGCCAACGCCGTGAACAGCCCGGCCAGGACACCGATCCCGGACCCGACGAGCGCCGCCACGACGCTGGTCAGCAGCATCGGCCGACCGCCGTGCAGCAGCCGGGAGAACACGTCCCGCCCGAGGTGATCCGTGCCGAGCGGGCCACCCACCCCCGGCGGGGAGTACGGCGGCGCCACGGGCGCGGTCGCCGTGTGCGGGGCCAGTTCCGGGCCGACGAGGATCGCCAGCACCACCAGCGCCACCACGGTCCAACCGACGCGCCTCACCGCGCCACCGCCGTGCGCAGCCGGGGCGTCAGCAGCACCACGGCGAGGTCCGCCAGCACCAGCACCAGGAGCATCGCGCCACCGAGGAGCAGCACCAGCGCTTGCACGACCGGGAGGTCCCCGATCTGCACGGACGACACCAGCAGCTCCCCGATCCCCGGATACCCGAACACCTTCTCCACCAGCACCGCGCCGCCGACGAACGAGACGCCACTGACGAGCCACACCTGCACGGCCACCGGCAGCACGGCCGGGACGACCGCGCGCCGCAGCACCACGGCCTCGGACGCGCCGCCCAGCCGGAGGAACTCCACGTGCGGGCTGGTCAGCGTCGTCGCGGCCGACGCCCGGATCACCCGCACCGCGTAGGCCAGGCCCACCAGCAGCAGGCTCAGCACGGGCAGCACCAGCACGTCCGGGTGCGCGAGCGGACTCGCGCCGACCGGCAGCAGCGACACCGCGGGCAGCACCCGCAGCGTCACCGCGAACAGCAGGACCAGCGCTCCCGCCACGACGAACTCCGGCACCGACACCAGCAGCAGCGCGCCCGTGGACACGATCCGGTCGACCGCCCTGCCGCGCCGCCACGCCGCCCACACGCCCAGCCCCAGCGACAGCGGGGCCAGCAGCAGCACGGAGATCCCGGCCAGCACGGCGGAGTTGCCGACGCGGTCGGACAGCAGCGCCGTGACCGGGCGGCCGGACGCGGACGTGCCCAGGTCTCCCCCGGCGAGTCCGGCCAGCCACTCGCCGTACCGGACCAGCACCGGCCGGTCCAGGCCGAGGTGGTGCCGCAGCTCCGCGACCCGCTCGGGCGACGTGCCGGGCCCGACCCGGCTGGTGACCGGGTCGCCGGGCAGCAGGTCGACCCCGACGAAGACCACCAGCGACAGCAGGGCCAGCGAGCCCAGGCCGGTGAGGAGTCGTCGGGCGATCACGCCAGCCCGGCCTTGCCGAGGTAGGGGTACTTGGGCTGGTCGCGGACGTCGACGCCCGCCACGGTCTTGCGCGCCAACGACAGCACGTCCGCCTGGCCCCACACGACGGTGTTGCCGTGGTCGAACATCACGTCCTGCACGTCGGCCCACGCCTGGGCGCGCGCGGCCTCGTCGGCGCTGCCGACGGCCGTGCCGAACGCGGCCGTGAGCTTCTCGTCGGCCAGCCCGAGGGGCGGGTAGGCGCTCAACCGGCCGTACATCACCGTCAGCGGGATGCCGCCGCTGGAGAACGCGACCGCGTTGGCCGCCGCGACGGCGTTCGGCTCGAAGAACTCGGCCGGGCCGACGACCTCCGCGCGAGCGTTGAGGCCGATCGCCTTGAGCTGCTCGACCAGGAGTTGGGTGGAGGCGTTGTAGCCGATCTCCCACTCCGCCGTGCGGATCACGACCTCGGTCTTGGCCGCCCCGGACTCCGCGACCAGCCGCTTGGCCTCGTCGACGTTGCGGGTGATCGGCGCGCGTGAGCTGAAGTACTTGGCCCCGGCGCACAGCAGGTCGTTGCCGGGCACTCCGTAGCCGAGCAGCACGGAGTCCACCAACGCCTGCCGGTCGACGGCCAGGCGCACGGCCTTGCGGGCGCGCGGGTCGTCGAACGGCGCGCGGGTCGTGTTGAGCACCCAGCCGAACGCGGTCCGGTTGGCCTCCCCCGCCGTCCGCACCTCGAGATCGGCCGACGCGACGCCGGTCTTGGCCGTGGTGAACGGGATGTCGCCCGCGTAGTCGGCCTGGTCGGTGACGACGGCGTTGACCTTCGCCTGCGGGTCGGTGAGGCTGAGCAGCACCAGCTCGTCGGCGGGGGCCTTGCCGCCCCAGTGGTCCTCGAAGCGCTTGAGCCGCGCCTCGCGCCCGGCCTCGAACGCCGTCAGCTGGTACGCGCCGGTGCCGATCGCGGTCGTGCCCGCGAACGCCGCGCCGTTCTTCACCACCTTGCCGGGGAACGCGGCCAGGAACAGCGCCGGATCGCCGATCGGCTGGCGGGCCGGGACCACGAGGGTGAGCGGGTCCCGCACCTGCACGGCGGTGAAGTCGAAGTACCTGCCGAGTTCGCTGGGGTACGCCCGGTCCGCCGAACTCATGTAGGTGAAGCTGTAGACCACGTCCTGCGCGGTGAACGGCGTGCCGTCGTGCCACTTCACGCCGTCGCGGAGCTTCAGCGTGAACGAGGTCGCGCCGGGCCCGACCTCCACGCCGGTCGCGAGTGCGGGCACGACCTCGCCCGCGTGCAGCGTGAACAGCGAGTCGAACACGACGTCGCTGCGGACGAAGTCCACGGGCGAGCCGCTGCCGAACGGGTCGAGGTTCTCGGCGGCCCCACCGCCGGTGAAGACGGCGCGCAGCACCCCGCCCGGTCTGGCGGTGGTCACCCCGGTGTTCCGCACGGGTCCGGCGGCGGGCGCGGAGGTGCCGCAGGCGCTGAGGAACGCGCCCGCGCCTGCCACGCCGAGCGCCATCCCGGCCGTGCGGAAGAGGTCGCGGCGGTTGATCGACATGAGGGGTCCTTCGCTGGCTAGGGGGCGAGCACGACGGCGCCGTGCAGCAGTGCGGGATCGAGGGCGCGGGTCAGTCCGGCGAGTTCGACCGCGCGGACGCGGGTGGTGTCGGCGGGCCGGGTGGCGAAGCCGTCGTCGGGGCCGACGAGGCGGTCGAACACGGCCCGGTCGACGTGGCCGATGTCGACGTGGACGCGGCTCACGCCCGTGGCACCGTTGGGATGTGTGATGGCGGCGGGGTGTTGCGGCGGGTCGTACGGCGTGACCAGGAACGGCACCCGCTCGTTGCGCGGGTAGGCGAACGAGAACCGGGTGGTGGACCCGTCGGGTTTGGTGCGGGTCCAGCCGACCTTCCGGCCGAGGTCCGGCAGGTCGAGGTCGTCCGCGAGCAGGGCCGCGTCGCAGAACCCCTCCTCGGACCGCGCCCAGCGGGTCATCCGCGCACCCGAGCCCCGGCCGAACGCCAGGTCGAGCGGCCACTTCGTGAACCGCGCGCCCGGCGGCGTCGTGAGGATCTCGACGATCGGCCCGGAGGCGAACCAGATGTGCGCGTGCCGGGCCTTGCGCTCGGCGGACGCGTAGTCGACGACGAACCCGAGGTCGCGGAAGTCGCGGACCGCGCGGTGGAGGTCGTCGACCTTCAGCAGGACGTGGCTGCACCTCATGCGATGTCCTTCACGGCGAGGAGGTCGGCGAGCGGGATCTCGTGCGGCACAGGGGGTCTCACCAGTTCGGGCATCCCGAGCCGGGCGGTGAGGTCGCTCCACGCGCGGCTCACGCCCAGCGCCCACTGGCCCGCGCGCATCCGCCGACCGGGCTCGGCGACGTCCCGGCGCAGGTCGTGCAGCGCCGTGGCCACGGCGTCGGGCCACAGGTCGGCGAACACGGCGTGGTAGGTCCCCGGCGGTTCGTCGCCGAGCACGACGGTGCTGGGCACGGCGAGCCGTTCGGTGCCGGGCCCGGCCATCACCAGCCGTCCGGTGTCGTCCCGAGGCGAGTGCAGGCGCGGGTTCCACAGCACGGGGCCGTGCGTGTCGGCGAGGGTGAGCACCCCGCCCTCGCAGCCGACCGCGATCCGGTGCAGCAGGAACGAGTGGTTGTCGGCGTCCTCGGGGTGCACCTGGTTCTGCACCCGCAGCGTCACCGGCACCCCGCCGACGACCGCGTGCAGCGTGCTGAACGGCTGGCCCGGCGCGGTGGTCGCCTCGCCGAACTCCCACGGCCGCAGCCCGCCCGCGACCCGGCCCAGGACGTCGAGCAGCGGGTAGGCGACCTGGCTGTTGCAGGCGGCGTCGACGAAGTCGAGCTTCCCGTTGCGCCGCAGCACGTCCACCGCGGCCAGGAACCGGCGGACCGGCCGCAGGCTCGGGTAGAGCGTGTGCACGGCGTAGGCGGCGTTCCCGGCGCGGGCGGCGCGCAGGCAGACGGCGATCTCGTCGGCGTGCACCGGATGTTCCTGGAGCACGGGGATCCCGCGCCGCAGGAACGCCAGCGCCAGGTCCGTGCCGGGTCCGCCGAGCGCGCCGGACCGGACGACCACGCAGGCCACGTCCACGTCCTCCGGCACCTCGTCGGCGCTGGTGAACAGGGGCACGCCGTACCGCTCGGCCGTGGCGCGCGAGTAGTCGCCGCCACGGGCGACGACGCCCGCCAGGGTGAGGTCCGGGTCGCGGGCCACGGCGTCGAGGTAGATCCGGCCGAACGCCGTGCCCGCGACCACGACTCGGGTCACGACGCGGCCGCCCGCACGGCGGGGACCTCGGCCACTTCGGCGACCAGGAACCGGGAGACGCTGCGCAGCTTCTCCACGGTCTCCTCCAACTCCCGCTCGGGCGTGGACTGCGCGACGACGCCCGCGCCCGCCCGCAGCCACGTCCGGCCGTCGCGGCGGAACACGCTGCGCAGCACCAGCGCCGCGTCCAGCGCGCCGGTGGAGTCCACGGTCAGCACCGCCCCGCTGTAGAGGCCGCGCGGCTCGGCCTCGGCGCGGCGGATCGCCTCGCACGCCGCCGCCTTCGGGATGCCCGAGGCGGTGACGGCCGGGAACAGCACGGCGAGCGCGTCCCACGACGTGTGCCCGGCGCGCAGCCTGCCCTCGACGTCGGAGGCGAGGTGCTGCACGCTGCCGCGCTCCTTGACGGACATGAAGTCGTTGACGCGCACCGAGTTCGGCGCGCACACCTCGGCCAGCTCGGCGGCGGCCAGTCGCACGGAGATCGCGTGCTCGAACACCTCCTTGGCGTCCCGGTACAGCTCCTCCCGCCGCGCAACGTCGAGCAGCGAGTCGCCGTCGAAGGCCCGCGTCCCGGCCAGCGGCTGCGTGCTCACGACACCGTCCGCGCCCACCCCGGCGACGATCTCCGGGCTGAACCCGGTCGTCTCCCAGCCGCCGAGCCGCAGCAGGAACGACCGCGCGGGGTCGTTGCCGCGCCGCCCGGTGACGTAGGTGGCCGGGAAGTCGACGTCCTCGTCGACCGGCACGACCCGCGACAGGATCACCTTGTCGAACAGCCCCGCGCAGATGTCGGCGACCGCCGCCGCCACGGCGGCCAGGTAGTCGCGGCCGTCCTCGCGGATGTCGACCTCGACGCGGCCCGCGGGCGGCGGCACGTGCTCGGCCGCGTCGCGCAGCCGTCGTTCGAGGTCGTCCAGCTCGGCGGCGGGTGCCATGAGCACCGCGATCCCGTTGTCCAGCCGCACTTCCCGGCGCGGCACCGCGAGGTAGGCCAACGGGCCGCCGGGCAGGTCGTGGCCGTGCAGCACGTGGCTCAGCTCGAAGGTGGCCCACCCGTAGGCCCGCCAGGTCGGGGCGCCGATGGCGGCCAGCGCCTCGGACACCGACGCGAGCACCCGCCCGTTCGCCGGGAAGAAGCGGCGTCGTGAGCCCTCGACGAGCGTGCTGCCCTCGGCGTGCGCGCTGACCGACGCGACCTCGCCCTCGGCGTAGGCCACGACGCCGTGGTCCTCGTACACGACGTAGGAGTCGGGGGACCCGGCCGCCAGCGCGGCCGCCGTGGCCACGGGATCGCACACGAACGGGATCCGGCGTTCGACGGTCACGGTCGTCCTCTCTTCGGGGTGGCCAGCTCCAGCACGGCCGGGGCGTGGTCCAGCAGGTAGAAGTGCCCGCCGGGCAGGGTCCGCAGGGCGAACGGGCCGGTGGTGTGCGCGGCCCACAACGCCGCCTGCGCGGCGTCGACCTCGGTGTCGTCGTCCCCGATCACCGCCGTGACCGGGCAGCCCGGCTCAACGCCGGGCGCGTGCCGGTAGGTCTCGGCCAGCCGGAAGTCCTCGCGGATCGCGGGCAGGAACACGGCACGGGCCTCCGGTATCGCCAGCAGCTCGCCGCCGGTCCCGCCGAGCCGGGCCAACTCCGCCACCACGGCGTCGTCCGGCAGCAGGTGCACGGCTCCGCTCGGCGGGTCCGACGGGGCACGCCGACCCGACACCACGAGTCCACTCAGGACCCGGTCGTGCCGGACCTCCAGCAGCCGCGTCACCTCGTACGCCACGAGCGCGCCGAAGCTGTGTCCGAACAGGACGGTCGGCCGCTCGTCGAGCGCCGCGACCGCCGCCGCGATCCGGGACGTCAACCGCGCCATCCCGTCCGCGAACGGCTCGGTCAGCCGGTCCTCGCGACCGGGGTACTGCACCGCCACGACCTCGACGTCCTCCGGCGCGGCCGCGCCCCAGGTCCCGTAGAAGCCCGCCGAGCCCCCGGCGTGCGGAAGGCACACCACCCGGACGTCGGACCGGGGCCTTGGCGTGCGGCACCGCAACCACGGACTCGCGAACACGCCGATCCACCTCCCCTCGCTTGATCACGGACGGCCACGAAAGCCATCACCCGTTCGGGCATGATTGGAAACGATAGTCGATGTCGATAAGGAAGCGATAATGCGTCCTCACGCATCGGTCCATCCACGTCGACCCATCTCCCGAAGGCGCAAAACCCTTCGCGCACAACAACTTCCACCCACCGAACGACCACAGGGCGAGCCACGCCAGGCGGTCGAATGTAGGTTAGCCTAACCTCACTTTCTGTCGAGCGGCATCACTCGGATGGATCAATCGGTCTGCACGAAGGGGCAGCTTTCCTGCCCGGAAGGCACAATCCGTGAGGATCTTTCAACTTGCGCGGACCGCAAGGACCTCCCCGCGACCGCCGGAGCGAGACGACGGTCACCCGTGGACGGTCGCGCGTCACAGCCACCGCGGGAGGCGAGGCCGGGGCGCGGTTGGTAGGGTCGGGGTGTGGCAGGTGAAGACGACATCTCCGGGTGATTCCCGGTAGGAGCAGGCCCCGGCGCGACGCCGCAGGGCCGCCTCAGTCGTCCCCAGCACACCAGCGGAGCCCCGTGGCCCGCTCCACCTCCTGAGGTCTCACCAGCATGTCCGACGCCTTCGTCGTCTGTTCCGCCCTGTCCTTCTCCTGGCCGGACGACACCCCCGTCTTCGACGGCCTGTCGTTCTCCGTCCCCGGTGGCCGCACCGGGCTCGTCGCCCCGAACGGGGCCGGGAAGTCCACCCTGCTCAAGCTGATCGCGGGCGAGCTGCGGCCGTCGTCCGGCGGCGTGTCCGTCGACGGCGTCCTCGGCTACCTCCCGCAGGACCTTCCGCTGGTCGCGGGTCTCTCGGTGGCCGAGGTGCTCGGTGTCGCCCCGGTGCTGCACGCCCTGCGCGCGGTCGAGTCCGGCGACGTCGCCGAGGAGCACTTCACCACGATCGGCACCGACTGGGACGTCGAGGAGCGCACC
The DNA here is from genome assembly GCF_042738955.1 of Umezawaea sp. NPDC059074. NCBI lineage: Bacteria > Bacillati > Actinomycetota > Actinomycetes > Pseudonocardiales > Pseudonocardiaceae > Umezawaea > Umezawaea sp. NPDC059074. The sequence continues at coordinate 7,812 of NZ_JBHYHC010000021.1, read as the reverse complement.
CGTGCCCAGCTCGACCGGCTGGGGCTCGGCGAGATCGACCTCGACCGGTCCCTCGACACCCTGAGCGGCGGGCAGGTCGTGTCGCTCGGGCTCGCGGCCCAGCTGCTCAAGCGGCCGGACGTGCTGCTGCTCGACGAGCCCACCAACAACCTCGACCTGGACGCGCGGCACCGGCTCCACGCCGTGCTCGACGACTGGCACGGCTGCCTGCTCGTGATCAGCCACGACCGGGAGCTGCTCGACCGGGTGGACCGGATCGCCGAGCTGGACGGCGGCGAGATCCGGTTCCACGGCGGGAACTTCACCGACTACGAGCGGGCCGTGGACGCCGCGCGCGAGGTGGCGGAGAAGAACATCCGCACCGCCGAGCAGGAGGTGAAACGGGAGAAGCGCGAGATGCAGCAGGCGCGCGAACGGGCGGCCCGCCGGTCGAGCAACGCCGCCCGCACCCTCGGCAGCGCGGGCCTCCCCCGGATCTTCGCCGGGACCATGAAGCGCAACGCGCAGGAGTCCGCGGGCAAGGCGGACGGCACGCACGCGGCCAGGGTCGGCGCGGCGAAGGAGAAGCTGGACCGCGCCGAGCGGGCGTTGCGCGACGACCAGAAGATCACCCTGGAGCTGCCGAAGACCGCGGTCCCGGCGGGCCGAACGCTCTTCCTCGGCGAGGCGCTGCACGCCCGCCGCGGCGAGCGCGACCTGTTCCAGGGCCTCGACCTGGCGATCCGCGGGCCGGAGAGGATCGCGCTGACCGGACCGAACGGGTCCGGGAAGTCGACGCTGCTGCGGATCGTGCAGGGCGACCTCACCCCGGTGAGCGGTGCCACGACCAGGGCCGACGGCCGGATCGCGTACCTGTCCCAACGGCTCGACCTGCTCGACGACGAGCGGACCGTGGCCGAGAACCTGGCGGTGTTCGCCCCCGAGATGCCGCCCGCGCAGCGGATGAACCTGTTGGCGCGCTTCCTGTTCCGCGGGTCCAGGGCGCACCTCCCGGTCGGCGTGCTGTCCGGCGGGGAACGGCTGCGCGCCACGCTGGCGTGCGTCCTGTACGCCGAGCCCGCCCCGCAACTGCTGTTGCTGGACGAGCCCACCAACAACCTCGACCTGGTCAGCACCGGCCAGTTGGAGAGCGCGCTCAACTCCTACGAGGGCGCGTTCGTCGTCGTCAGCCACGACGAGCGCTTCCTCCGGGAGATCAGGATCGACCGCAGGCTGCGACTGGAGAACCACGTGCTGATCGAGACGGGCGCGCCCGATGCCTGAGACCGCGCTGATCGCCCACGACCTGGTGCGCGACCTGGGAGGACGCCGGGTGCTCGACGGCCTGTCCCTCACCGCCGCACCCGGCAACCGCGTCGGCCTGATCGGCGAGAACGGCGTCGGCAAGTCGACGCTGCTGCGGCTGCTCGCCGGGGTCGACGACCCCGACCGCGGCAGCGTCGAACGCCCGGACGACCTCGGCTACCTGGGCCAGGAGATGCCGTACGACCCGCGGCTCCCGGTCTCCGCCGTGCTCGACGACGCCTTGGCCGAGTCGCGCGAGGACCTCGCCGAACTCGACCGGCTCGCGGGCCTGCTCCACGACGAACAGCACCTCGCCGAGTACGCCGACCGGCTGGAACTGGCCCAGCGCCGGGAGTCCTGGGACGCCGACCGGCGCGCGGAGACCGTCCTCTTCGGACTGGGCCTCGGCGGGCTCGCGCACGACCGCACCCTCGGGACCCTGTCCGGCGGGCAGCGTTCCCGGCTGTCGCTGGCGGCACTGCTGGTCCGGCGGCCCGCGGCGCTGGTGCTCGACGAGCCGACCAACCACCTCGACGACGCGGGCGCGGCCTTCCTGGAGGCCCGGCTGCGCGAGCTGCCCGGTGTCGTCGTGGTCGCCAGCCACGACCGGACGTTCCTCGACGCCGTGTGCACCGAGCTGATCGACCTCGATCCGGCGATCGACTGGCCGACGCGGTTCGGCGGCGGCTACAGCGACTACCTGGCGTGGAAGCGCGCCGAGCGCGACCGGTGGCTCGAGCGGCACGCCGACGAGCAGGAGCGCTTGACCGCGTTGCGGGACACCCTCGGCGTGACCGCGGGCCGGTCCATCCCGAACCGGGTGAAGAGCGACAACGAGAAGATGGGCTACGGCAACGCGGCGGGCCGGGCGCAGGCCCGGATCGCCCGCCGCGTCCGCAGCACCACCCGCAAGCTGGACGACCTGGAACGCCGCCAGGTCGACGCTCCCCCGCTCCCACTCCGCTTCCACCCGGAGGCGGTCGCCGAACAGGCCCCGGACGAGGTGCTGGTGGCGTTGCGGGAGGTCCACGTGCCGGGCAGGCTCACCGTGGCCCGCCTCGACGTCACCGCCTCCGAACGCCTGCTGGTCACCGGCCCGAACGGCGCGGGCAAGTCCACCCTGCTGGCCGTGCTCGCGGGCAAGCTCGACGCGACCGGCGTGGTCCGCGCCCCGGATCTCCGAGTCGGCATGCTGAGCCAGGACACCGCCTTCAAACGCCCCGAACGCACCGCCCGCGAGGCCTACGACGCCGTTCTGGGCCCGGCCCGCGCCGAAATCGTCCCCCTCGACTCCCTCGGCCTGCTCGACCCGTGGGACACGGACAAACCCGTGGGAACTCTCTCGGTGGGCCAACGCAGACGCCTCAACCTCGCCCTGCTCGTGGCCCGCACCCCTCAACTCCTGCTGCTCGACGAACCCACCAACCACCTCTCCCCCGTCCTCTGCGACGAACTGGAGGAGGCCTTGGGCGCGGGCCCAGGCGCGATCGTCATCGCCAGCCACGACCGAAGGCTCCGCTCCCGCTGGCAGGGCACCGAACTCCACCTCACCCCCTAGCCCGTTTCTGTACTTGCCGGTCCATTTCCAAATGCCCACTCTGGAGGCATGTCACTAGACCAGTACTTCCTGTTGGGGCGTTCCGGCCTTCGCGTCAGCCGGTTGACGCTGGGCACGATGAACTTCGGCACCAGCGGTTTCCACGCCGCGTACGGCAAGACCGAGGACGAGGCCCGGCCCATCTTCCAGCGCTACCTCGACGCGGGCGGCAACGTCCTCGACACCGCCGACTTCTACACCGCGGGCGAGAGCGAGACGATCCTCGGCAACCTGATCGCGGAGACCGGCACCCGCGACCGGCTCGTGCTCACCACGAAGTTCACCAACAGCGTCGACCCCGGCGACCCGAACGCGGGCGGCAACGGCCGCAAGCACATGATCCGCGCCGTCGAGGCGTCACTGCGCCGCCTGCGCACCGACTACCTCGACCTGTTCCTGCTGCACACGTGGGACCGCGTCACCCCCATCGACGAGGTGCTGCGCACGTTCGACGACCTCGTCAAAGCGGGCAAGATCCGCTACGCGGGCCTGTCGGACGTCCCCGCCTGGTACGCCGCCCGCGCCCAGTCGCTGACCGAGGCGCACTCCCTGGTCCCGATGATCAACCTCCAACTCCCGTACTCCCTGATCGACCGGGCGATCGAGGTGGAGCACGTGGCGGCGGGCCGGGAACTCGGCCTCGGCATCACGGCGTGGAGCCCGCTCGCGGGCGGGTTCCTCACCGGCAAGTACCGCCAGGGCTCGGCAGGCGACGGCCGCTTCGGCAACAGCGGCGAGTGGACCGAACGCCAGTGGGACCTGCTGAAGACCCTGGAGTCCGTGGCGGACGACCTGGGCGTGACGATGGCGCAGGTAGCACTGAACTGGGCGGCGACCCAGCCGGGGATCGCCTCCGCGATCGTCGGCGCGAGCAGCGCCACCCAACTCGACACCACCATCGCCGCACTCGACTTCGACCTGCCGCCGGAGCTGCGGACCGCACTCGACGAGGCGAGCGCCGTGCCACCGGAGTCGCTGTACCGGATGTTCACGCCGAACTACCAGGAATGGCTGGTCAGCACCGGCGCCAAGGTCGGCGACAAGCCAGCGGGCTACCACCCGGCCGTGCGCAACTGGGTGTGACCACGAGCGCCGGACGTCTCAGCCGGGACGTCCGGCGCTGGTCCTCAGGTAGTCGAGGCACAGGTCCATCGCCGCCTCCAGGTGCTTCGACGACCCGGTCGACATCAGGATCGCCACCCCACCCTGGATCGCCGCGATAACGGCTCCCGCCGCCCGGTCCGGGTCGACGTGACGACCGATCAGCCCGTCGGCCTGCATGTGCTCGACCCCCGCCCGCACCTCGCCCTGCCACTGGTCGAGCAACCGCCGGGTCACCTCCTGCGCCGCGGGCGTGTGCCGCCCGACCTCGGTGATCAACACCCCGAGCGGGCAGTGCACGCCCTGACGCCGGTACCGCTCGACCACGACATCCCGCCACTCCGCCCACGCGGCCCACGTCGTGAGCCGCCCGAGCTGCGGCTGCTGGTCCTCGATCACCCGATCGGCCTCCCGCTGCGCCACGGCCAGCAACAGCTGCTCCTTCCCCTCCGGGAAGTAGTGGAAGAGCTGACTCTTACCCGTGCCGCTCCGCGCCCCAACGTCCTCCAACGTGACCGCCGTGACGCCCCGCTCACGAATCTCGGCCGCGGTGGCGTCGATGATCCGCTGCCGAGTCGCCGCACCCTTCTTCGTGAGCACAGGCCCTCCCCGGTTTGTACTACCCGGTACAGGCTAACGGACGGGCCCGGTGGAATCCCGAACCACGAGCGACGTCGACAACTCCAGGTGCAACGCCTCCGGCCGATGCCCGTCCAACACCCGCACCAACTGGGTCACGGCGATCCGCCCCATCTCCGCCAACGGCTGCCGCACGGTCGTCAACGCGGGCGTGGTGGCCCGACTGAGGTCGATGTCGTCGAACCCGGCGATCGACACGTCCTCGGGCACCCGCAACCCCCGCTCACGCGCGGCCCGCAACGCCCCCACCGCAAGCTTGTCGTTGAAGCAAACGAGCGCCGTAGGCGGATCCACGTCGTCCAACAACTCACCACCCGCCCGCACCCCAGCATCCACAGTCGGCTCCACGTGCCGAATCCGCCGAGGATCAGGCAGCACACCCACGGCAGCCAGCGCCGCGTGGTGACCAGCCGCCCTGGCATCACTCGCCAACCACTCCTCCGGCCCCGCGATCACCCCAACACGACGATGCCCCAACTCCACCAGATGCGTAGCCACCAACCGCGCCCCGGAAAAATGCGCGGCCGACACCGCCGCCACATCCGGCGGCGGAGGCGTCCGCGGATCGACCACCACGAACGGAAACCCGGTCCGCGCCAACGCGACCAGCTGATCCCCGTCCTCCGGCGGCAGAATCAGAATCGCCGACCCAACCCCCACCTCATCGGGCAACGCACCAAGTGCATCACTCCGCTGGGCCGCCTCACCCGCGTCGAGCACCATCCGCAACCCGTGCAGCCGCAGCGTCTCCGCGATCGACGAGACGATCAACCCGAAGTAGTCGGTCAGCAGATACGGACACCGCACGTGGACCGCCCCACGCGGCTTGTCGTCCTGCCGATGCTTCTCGACAGCCTGGAGCACCAGCTCACGGGTCCGAGGAGCCACGTTGACGTGGTCGTTCAGCACGCGGGACACCGTGGCGATCGAGACCCCGGTTTCCGCGGCGATGTCCCGCACCCTCGTTCGCCGCTCCACTCGATCACTATAACCGCCGACCCCTGACCTGCCTCTTGACGCTGAACCCGGCCGACGTGTTCCATGATGGAACGACTTGTTACATCCTGATTGATGCCCTGTTACACATCGGGACGGGTGGCTCATGAGAAGAACCGCGTACGGCGTCGCGGCAGCAGTGGTCCTGACCTTGGCGGGCACGACGTCCGGCCAGGCGGCGGCCCCGAACCACGACACACCCCGCGCACGGGTGTGGGTGACAACCCCCGACCGGGCAGAACTGCTGACCGAACGCGACCCCGTCGCCTTCACCTCCAGCACGTCCACCCACCCCACGATCGTGGTCGACCCGAACCAGACCTTCCAACGGGTGGACGGCTTCGGCGCGTCCATCACCGACTCCTCAGCGGCAGTCCTCAGCGGCCTGACTCCCGCCGTCCGCGACGACACCATGCGCAAACTGTTCGACCCGAAAAACGGCATCGGCGTGAGCTTCCTCCGCCAGCCAGTCGGCTCCTCGGACTTCACGGCGGCAGCCCAGCACTACACCTACGACGACGTCCCACCAGGCCAGACCGACTTCCCCCTCAAGCACTTCACCATCGCAGCGGACCAACAACGCATCCTCCCCCTGCTACGCCAGGCAAAACGCCTCAACCCAGCACTCAAGGTCATGGGCACCCCGTGGAGCCCACCCGCGTGGATGAAGACGGGCGACTCCCTGGTCGGCGGCCGCCTCAAGGACGACCCAGCCGTCTACGACGCCTACGCGCGCTACCTGGTGAAGTACGTGAAGGCCTACGAATCCGCAGGCGTCCCCATCGACTTCCTGTCAGTGCAGAACGAACCCCAAAACCGCACCCCGTCGGCCTATCCCGGCACCGACATGCCCGTCGCACAGCAACTGAAGGTCATCGAGGCACTCGGCCCGAAGCTGCGCGTAGCCAGCCCCCGCACCAAAATCCTGGCCTACGACCACAACTGGCAAACCCACCCCGGCGACGTGGCAGGCACCCCACCGGGCTCGTCCCCGGAAACCGACTACCCGTACCAAATCCTCCGCAGCCCAGCAGCACGCTGGATCGCGGGCACCGCCTACCACTGCTACGCGGGCTCCCCAGCAGACCAGACCGCACTGCACAACGCGTTCCCCGACAAGGGAATCTGGTTCACCGAGTGCTCCGGCTCCCACGGCCCGACAGACCCACCGGCGAAGGTCTTCAACGACACCCTCCGCTGGCACGCCCGCAACGTCGTGCTGGGCACCACCCGCAACTGGGCCAAGTCGGCGGTCAACTGGAACATCGCCCTGGACAGCACCGGCGGCCCCCACAACGGCGGCTGCGACACGTGCACCGGCTTGGTCACCGTCCAACCAGACGGCAGCGTCACCACAGACGCCGAGTACTACACCATCGGCCACCTGTCGAAGTTCGTGAAGCCGGGCGCCACCAGAATCGCCAGCACCTCCTTCGGCACCACAGGCTGGAACGGCCAAATCATGGACACGGCCTTCCGCAACCCGGACGGCTCCACCGCCCTGGTCGTCCACAACGAGAACGACGCGCCACGCACTTTCGCGGTGAGTGTGGGCACCAAGCAGTTCGAGTACACCCTCCCTGGCGGCGCTTTGGCCACCTTCACCTGGCCACAGGACCTCCGGTCCCGCTACGACGCGGTCTCCTTGACCGGAGCCACCGCCACGTCCGTGCCCGCCGGCGAGGGCGCGGCGTTCATCGCGGACGACGACGCCTCAACGCGCTGGTCCAGCGGGGCCGCACAGGCAGCGGGGCAGTACGTTGAGCTGGATCTCAAGTCGCGCAAGCAGTTCAGCCGGGTCGCCATCGACAGTGGCGGCTACGAGGGCGACTACGCACGCTCGTGGCAGCTGTCGTCCAGTACGGACGGCACGACGTGGCGCACCCTGGCCACCGGCACCGCCACCGGCCAGCTGACCACTGTCGACGTCCGACCTACGTCGGCCCGGTACCTGCGCGTCACGTCGACAGGCACGGCGGCGAACTGGTGGAGCCTCGCCGACATCCGTCTGTACCGCTAGAGCCACGCTGGTCCCGGCCGCCTGTCGTCCGGGACCAGCGTGGCCGGGTCGTCCGCCTGCGGCTTCCAGCTTGGTCACCTGGCGGCTTCGATTCCCAGCCCGCTGTGTCCGATTTGATTTGGGGCCCCTAGATTTGCCCCTTGATCGGGCCAAAAGGCAGTGCCCCAAAGCCCTG